>JABSPN010000227.1 GCA_013214425.1 Flavobacteriaceae bacterium
GGTAATAAATCTGTACCGAATAACCATTCGAAGGTATATAAGGCTGGATCTAATCCTGTGTCTAAGAATGGAAAATCTGGAATTCCCACTCCGTTTTCATCTAAACACACTACAGGCCTATCTGCTGTAAGACTTACAGATGGTATTGGATTGTAAAGATCGAAGCTAACCAGTTCGAAACACCCCTCACTGTTCTCTACTCTTACCCAAATAGTTTGTGGGTTTGTTGTATTTGGAAAATCTGTAGGATCTCCTATATCGTTAATGTCATTCACATCATTTACTGCATCATCATATGAAGTAAAGTATCCTGTGATCACAGATAAAGCATCTGTAGATAAAATTAAAGCATCATAGCTTGTCAAATCAAAATTAAACGAACCATCGGCATCAGTATCACATCCAGTTAAGGCATCTAATCCAAAAGGATATGGTGTTGGATTGGCTTTTACTTCTATGGTAAGTAGTGTAAAGATTTGACACTCTGTTGTATTATCAGTAACTACAACACCCAATGTTTGCGGATTAGTGACATTCACATAAGCTGTTGGATCTGTAATCTCATTAGTTCCTGCTGCGGCATCTGTCTGACTTGGGTAATAAGTAATAGTCACATTGGTGTTCCCTTGAGCAATCTCATCGTTCTTTACAGTTAGATTAAAAGTAGTAAAGCCGTTGTTGTTTTCTCCTAAATCATCACAGACAATAAGTGGTGTTGGAACCTGTGTTGAATCGATTGGTGCATCGTTCACAACTAAATTAAGTGGCCGAATGGCTGGACAACCTGAGGTTTGTGTATCACTCCAGATTCTTACCCAAATTGTCTGATTGTAAGCTATTGTATTGGTATAAGCAGTTTCGGTTGCAATAAGCGGTAATCCTGCTTGTGCATCTGCTTCTGATTCATGATAGGTCACCTCATAATCTGCAGAGACTCCTACTAGATCTGGATGTGAGAAAATATTAGGCTCTGCCTGTGTTAAATCAAATACAGCAAATCCATCTTGATCCTGATCACAAATCACTAAATCTTCTAGTTCTGTTGGCACTTCTGGTCCATCAATTACATTTAAGATTAAGGTTAATTCTGTATTGATACATCCATTCCCTGTTGTTGGATCTTCTATACGAATATAGATTGTTTGTGGATTGGTCGTACTTGAATTATTAAATGGACTCACTAGTGGACTTCCTCCTAAGATGGCTTCATCTAATGATAAATGGAAGGTCACCACATAGTTTGGATTCGTTGTAATTTGAGGAATCACAGAATCTAAATCGAAAGATCCCACATCATCATTATCATCATCACAGTAATTTAAAGCTAGTGGCTGATTCCCTACTGGTGTCACATTCACTGTAAGGTGTACTTCTCCTGTAGCAAAACATCCTGTTGCTGGAATGGTTACTCTTGAGTAAATCGTTTGATTCCAAGGTGTCGTATTTTGATACATACTTGGTAATGGATTAACACCTGCCTGTGCATCAACAAGAGTTTCGTGATAGGTAACATCATAAGTAGAGATTCCTTGATTCACGATATTATCTAAAGTACTTAGATCAAAGATCTCAACTCCATCTCCTGAATTATTATCATCACAAAGCACTAAATCAAGCGGTGTTCCTATTCCTGGATTTGGATGTACAATAAGGGTAAAGGACATGCTATCTACAAAACATCCGTTAGCATTGCTCACTACTCGTACATAAATCTCTTCTCCGTTTGTTCCTAAATAAGGATTAGCGGTTATTGGATTTGTTCCATTAGTCGCATCATCTTGAGTATGATGATAGGTAATGGTGAAATCTGCTGGTACTTGCCCGTTTAACACCTCTGCGTCTTTCGTGCTTAGATCAAACTCTGCTGTTGGAGGGGTGTCACTACACAATACATAATCGGTTAGATCAGTTACTACTGGTATTGGGTCTACTTGTAAGACCAATTCTCCAATTCCAAAACAAGCATTACCTTCTTCTACACGAGTGTAGATGGTTTGAGTATTAGGAATAATATTGGTGTATAATGTTGGTAATGGATTTAACTCAAATAAAGCATCATTTTGTGTTTCGTAATACACAATAGTTAGCCCTGGTGGTAGCGGTGGCGCTAAAACAATAGCATCAGCCAAGCTTAAATCAAATACAGCAAAACCATCATAGTCATCATCACAAACTGTCAATGGAAAATCCGGCACATCAGTAGTAGTAACACTTAATGTAATTTCTGCTACTCTAAAGCATCCTGTAGTAGCAATGGCTACACGAGCATAGATTGTTTGATTCGGTACTGTACTAGCAAATGGCACTGCAGCTTGTGGATTGGTTCCTGCATCTGCATCTGCCTGAGTTAAGTGATAGGTAAAGGTATAGTCGGCTACATCTCCTGTGGTAATTAAAAATGGATTGGCTTGAGTTAAATTATAAATCGATAATCCATCCAAAGCACCATCTTCACCATCACATTGTTCTAAAGTTGTGTTCTGAACTTCTGGAAGAGGATTGACTACCAAATTGAAACTTCCTGTATTAAAACAGCCTGTTGAAGTATCCTGTAATCGATAAAAAATAGTTTGCGTAAAAGCTGTAATATTTGAATACAATCCAACTATTGGATTGGTATTGTTTGTTGCGTCCAATAGGTTTGTATGATAACTCACTACCATATTTGCCTGACCATTAATTATCTCAACATCTTTTGTAGTTAAGTTGAATGTTTGTACAAATCCGTTCAGATCATCACCGTCATCGTTATTATCACATAATTCATAATTAGTAATAGGAATGGTGGTTGGTAATTGACCTGCTATGATGGTAAACTCAAGTGTTTCATCTGTACAGTTGGTATTCCCAATATTTTCAACTTTGATGTAAATAATTTGAGGACTAGTTACATTAGGATAAGCATTAGTATTGGTAATAATATCTGAATTATCTCTAGCTGGAGTGGTATGATATGAAACTGAGAACATGGTTAAGTCTAAACCTAACTGAGGTGTGATTACAGTGTCGAAATCAAATATTTCAGTTGAGTCACTATCATCATCACAAATAAGATAATCATTAGGTTGAGTAGGAGCAGGATTGTCAAAATAAGCGACGATGGCCTGACCTTCTATTGGACATTCTCCATTGTTAGGATCAATTTCAACATTATAAGTTCCAGGACCATTGATTACTAATTCATGAGTTGTAGCTCCAGGGATTACTAAACCATCTCTATACCAAACATAGATTCCTGTAGGGATATCGGTTGCTGTTAAGGTATATGTGTCGCCATCACATAAATCAAGATTTGTAATACTGATACCATTTTGAATGATATCAATAGTTACATTGAAAAGTGATTGGATAAAAGGCGGAAGTCCAATTCTGGAAGCTTGATTGATTCCATCTCCTGGTACATCCAGAGGAACACCTTCTTCTACATAATTTACTGCAGCTCCAATGTTTTCGGGATTATTAATAACACCTAAAAAACCACCTTGTCCAGTACTGAAACTATAGAGAGCTCTGTAGATCTTTCCATCAATAGCCAATTGTAATGCTCCTTGGCTGTAAACACTTGTGTTGTCAATAAGTACAATAGAATTAGGAATATCAGGAGCAGTTAAATCCCATTGATGTAATAATGAAGCTCCATCGCCATTTATTCCTGAACCAATAGTGGCATAAAAACGAGCTCCAGTTTTAGAAAATTCAACTCCGTAAGGGCTATTTCCATTGGCAGGGCGGTATAATTCGATCTCATTTGAAACGACTCCAGTTGAATTGTCGAAGTCATATAAATAAACACCTCCAGCAGCATTACCGCCAGTAACGGTAGCAAAACCAAAATGCGCGACCCCTAATTTGCTTCCATCGGGAGAAGCTTTTAAATATCCTAAGGCGTTTCTTCTATATCCTGAAGTTGGGACAACAGTTGGTGTTGTACTTACAACAGGAGTTGTATTCACTCCAGTAGTTTCTACTTTAAAGGCGTAGAACTTATCTATAAAGTGATTTAATACCCAAAAAGAGGTACAATCATCACTTCGAACAGCTGTGATTTTTTCAGCAGCTTTGTATTTTCTTTGTTCAGCATCGGTTGGGTCGTAAGTAACCAAAGGAATATTTTTTTCGGCATTAACAACATCTCCATTACCACCATCTAGCGTCATGTCAACCAGAGTATAATTTAGTCCGTGATTGGTGGCTTCTGTTTCATTGTGATGCGGTTCATCAACAGTGAAAATATAGTATTGAGTAGCATCATTTGGTTTTGGAACAATCAAACCAGAAGAAGTACTGGAATCGTCACCATTTAGCCCAGTACCATTAGGCATAATTGTATGGTTTCTGTTCCACACCGTTCTACCATCAGTATAAAAAAGTAGGTTCCCGTTGGTGTCGGAAATAGTTGTACATCCTTCTAATGTGTTGATTTGTCCACCTGATACAGCAGTCACAGTACCAGTTACATCGTCGAATCTAACACCAGCATTTTGTCCAAAATACCAATTATTAGTTTCACCTTGGGAGTATACCATTGTAGCGCAAAAAAGCCCTACCAGTAGTATAAATTGTTTCATAGCCTAACCTTTAGTGACTAACAAAGATATTAAATTATTGAAGTTACCAAGAAGTTAGGGGTGTTAAATCTGACTATAAATCTCTTTTTTTGAGCAATCTATAGGAGAGTGTAATAAAAATTGTAGTCCAAACGAGTACAATTAACACTTCTGAAAACTCAACGCCGTAAGTAAAGTTAAAATCTTCACCAACTTGAGCAGCAACAGTTTTGATTGCAGATATTCTAGATATAGGCTCATCAATTACATTCCATGATGATCTTAAAGGAAGAAAATTAATTATACTATCTGCAAAATCAAAACTAACAGAAAACCCTAAAATTAGTTTAATAATAATTTCTTCAAAAATAAACCATATTGCTAAAAAGCCTAAAGCAAATGCAGACCTTTTAATTAAAATCCCAATGAAAAGACAAAATGAAAAAAAGCCAATATGTTTTATAAAATAAGCCAATAGATATTCTAAGTCAGAAAATATAATTGAGATTTCATTGTAATCAGAATAAATTAAGCCTAAAATAAGGGAAACTAAAAAAACGAATAGAGTTGATATTATTGTAAATACTAAAACTGTTAATAATTTTGATAAGAGAAATTCTTTTTTACTTAAGCCGTCAATAAGGTTTTGTTTGAGCGTCTTATTACTGTATTCGTTGGCAACCATGGAGACAATCACTACTGCGAAGAAAATTTTGAAAAAGGAGGCTACCCATGAGTTGGCGTGCCATATATAAGGAAAATTAAAAATTCCTTGTTCAGCCAAATGTATTTGAACAGATCCAATATTAAATTTAATAGCTGTTAAACCAGCAATAAAAATAATTAACGCGAAGTATGATATTATTAAGACTTTACTTGCCTTATTCAACCATAGTTTTTTAAACTCTATTTGTAATAATCGTAACATTATTGGTAGTTTTTAGTTAGTTGTAAAAATTGATCTTCTAAGCTTTCTTTCCTCTTTACTAAATGATTTAGTGTGATCTTATTTTGAAAGAGAAAGCTGTTTAAATCTTCTGCATCTAAGTCTTCAACTAGAATAG
>JABSPN010000228.1 GCA_013214425.1 Flavobacteriaceae bacterium
CCTGACAAGCACCTTGTCCCATATTTGGAGTTGTTGCGTGTGCGGAATCTCCAATTAAACATATATTTTCTTTAAACCAAGTATTTGTTGGCTTTAAATCTGAAATTTCGGCAGTATTTATTCGTTCTTTTCTGGTTGAATTTATAATGTCTTTAATTATTGAATTGTAACTGCTGAAATAGTGGTGTAAATCATTGATTGAAAATTCATTCTTATCTTTTTTAAATGACTTTAAAGCATACCAATACACTTTACTTTCTGCGATTTGAACAAATCCAAAGCGTTCTGATTTTCCCCAAGCTTCATTTAATTCATTTCTGAATTTTAAAGGTAATTCATATGCTGTAACTCCTCTCCAACATATTTGAGTGGCATTTCTTATACTATTGTTTGGGAATATGTTTTGACGGACAATAGAGTTTAGTCCATCAGCTCCTAAAATCGTTGAAGATTGAATTTTATTTTCATTTTTAAAGTTCAAATAGTAGCTATTTTCACTTTTAGTAATAGAATTAAGTTTATGGTTGAGGATAATTTCGGTTGATTTTAATTTGTCGATCAACATCTGCTGTAATTTACCTCTATGTATTGCGATGTTTTTTATGTTAAGTTTCTGTTCAAAATATGACAAGTCAATTTTCGAAAGTGGTCTTAAATTTGATTTGGTAATATTTATTGAAGAGATTGGATTTCCATTTTCCTCAATTACTTTTCTTAAGCCTAATTTATCATAAACTTGCATTGCGTTATTGGCTAAAATAATTCCCGCTCCAACTTCATTTATTTGTTCAACTTGTTCAAATATTCTTGATTTAATTCCTTTTTGCTCAAGTGCAATTGCAGTAGTTAATCCTCCTATTCCTGCTCCAATAATATCTATGTGCATAAATTTTGTTCTAATTGAGCTAACGCTCTGGCTAAACTGCTTTTTAATGCGGTTTAAGTTTTGTTTGCAATCGGTTATTGATTAATCCATGTTCTAACTAAGATTCGTTTTCTTTCAGCCTCATCGTAATCTTCATACTTAGTTCTGTTATGACAAATAAAATTGTTGTTAACAAAAAGTATGTCCCCCCTAACCATCCTATAATAGGATAAGTTCTCCTTTCTTTGGAAAAAATCATCTATCCTACTTAAAGCCCGTTTAAGTTCAATTGGGATTTCTATATTACATCGATTATGTCCACTAATGATCCAGTATTTCATATACCTAAATTTAAACGTTCCATTTACAAATGAAAAAACGGGAAATCGATTTCTTTTAATTGCTTCAATGTCTGTATGACTGCCGGGTGTTATTACATCACGTATTATTGGCTTACTCAAAACTTCAAGATCTTCAGGATACAATTGTTTCATCCATAAATACAAATCTGCCGCGTTTGCGAGTATAGATTCTCCTCCTATTCTGGCTGGTTGCAAACAAAGTAATCCAACAATGTCGGGACTATACTCCAGTGCAGTACTGTCAGTATGAAAGCCCGTTGAAGCGTTTGTTTTAGATACTGGGATTGCCTCTTTTTTGTAGTCAAGATTTTTATCTTTCACGTCAAAAAGATCTCCGTATCGATCATTAAGAATTCCTAGCCCAAGAGAGATGATATAATAAAGTGATTTTAATCTATCGTTATCCAATTTGTAATCAGAAACCTTGAGTAGAGAAACTCCCGGTGATGACATAATTGCCGAGAGGTTTGATTTAGACCAATCGATTAATCTTTTATATAGTAATGTTTTTTTAAAGTCGCTTAGTAAATTGGAATCTATTTCTTCATCTATGATTATGTTTGGACAATACTCAACGAACTCCTGAGGAATTGTAACTGAAAGATCATTCATGTCAGGCAAAGATTCTTTCCAGGTGAGATATTTTAGATAATCTTCCATCATTACAGTTTTTGAATTTTGAAAGCCATATGCAAAGGAAGATCTTCTAGAGGGCCGAAAAACTTTTCATCTATCTTTATATGCTCTTTGGTAATGTGTAATTCATATACTTCTGGTATGGTTTTGAAATTTGCATTTTTAAGACACATGAAATAATCTTGAACCGTTTTGTGAACACATTGTACGTTTACAGGAACCCCATCTCTTCTCCAGATTTCGCCAGGAAAAAGATTATTCCTTCCTGAAAAATATCCTCCATTTACTTCGAAATAAAATGGGTATTTATCCTTCTTTAAATAAGCCAAAAGTGGATGTGGTACCGAGAAAATAAAATAACCGCCGGACTTTAGCAGCCGTATGGCTTTTTCCATTGTTGCCTGAGTTTCTTCTATTGTGAGATAGTTAAACAAAAACATAGCAACAATAAGATCGTATTCTTCCTGCTTTTCAACTTTGAAATCGGAAATGTCCATTGCTTGATAACTGGCATTTTCAATATTTTCATTTAACTGAATTTGTAGAGCATTAGCAATCATATTGTCTGAAATATCGATCCCAAATACATGTTTTGCGCCTCTCTTCAAAATCTGTCTTCCGACATACCCTTCGCCGCATCCCATATCAAGGACATTCTTTCCCTCTAGTGGCTCACATAAATCTATAACAAAAGGTCTTGCGGAATAATCTGACAACAATATTGGTTCATTACGACTCCAGTCATTTGCTTGCTTGTCGTATAGTTTTTTTGTGTTTTTTTCTACTCCCATACTATTGTTTATTGGCTCTTTCAAGCATCATATCCCAAAACATCACTCGTAATCCAAGAGCTTTAAGCATTCCTTTTCGGATATCTTTAAGATTGCTAGGATTACTCTTCACAATATCTTCTGCTATTTGAATCATAATCTTACCGTGTTCATCATCAATTTCAGAGTGAAGTTCAAAGAAAACATAATCGTATTTCTCAAGGTTCGTGTGTGACTGAATACCACAAGTAATATACTCGTAAATATATTTTACCACACTCTCTGTTCCAATTCCAATAGCTCCGATTACTTCAGCTTCTGAGCCATTGTATAATACATTAAGAAACATTTCTCGCCATATCTCAGTGGCTTCATCAATTTTCGTATTATCACTTATGTCTAATGACTTTTTAAATCGTTGAAACAACTCAGGGTGTGAGATTCCTTGAACCCACTCTTCTTCGATATCCATTTTTTTAAGTAGCTCAAGTTCATCTGTGTCGATGTTACCACTCTCTTCACTTAAGTTGTCTAGTAAGTGAGCTCTGTGTGAGTGATTCGATACTTTTGAAATCGCGGCAGTTAAGAATCTTGGAAACCATGAGGTATAACCTGAATATTGAATTGAAAAATCTTTTATTGCCAAATAAGGGTTGTTTAATGTTCCCTCTTTCAAAGCAACTAGATATGGATGATTTATAGCTCTATGGCTTTTTGCTTCTAAAACTAATTTTTCTATTTCTGTCATATTATAAATTTCATATTAGTAATGTTTCCGAACATGTTTGTATAACTGTTGTTACGGGATTAAATTTACATGTTTTGTTTAAAACTAGCGTTAGTAATTACCGATTGGAATCGGACGAATTCGGATCCGACGTAATTGCAGTTATACATCTTAAGTTAGCATTTTATTAAATTAGATACTTAATCATAAAGAACCAAAGAGTAGAATAAGGTTATGATATACATAGAGACTTTAGATCTCGTCAACATTGATAATACCTGCTCTTTTCTATGTTAAATTCGTTCAGTTTAAATTTATTGGTCATATTACCTTATATCGTTCTTACTCTACTTTTCCATCTAAACCATGCCAAATCAGAGTTTCTGTTTCCAATTTCGAGAACTCACGGAATAGTTGTCCCAGTTTATTCAATTCTGCTGGTTTACATTGAATATTAAATTCAGATATAGATTTTTCAATTCCTTCTTCGTTATTATTTAATCTAATCCCTACTAAACAGTCGCTCGTGTGTTTTATTAATGAGAACTCACATTTAAAATAGAATGCAAATCTGTCTTCAGGTTTTTCAGATCCCAACTCCCATAAATATTGCTTCTCATCTTTAAACGGAAAATCTTCAAGAATATCCGCTAACTTTTTAAGTCTATCCGCATGATCATAAATCTCAAGCTTTCCTGTACTTTCTCCATTTGTAGCCTTAAAAATAAGATTAATATGATAAGGTTCTTCATATGGGGTTCGCTTTATTACAATTAAATTTTTCAATTAACCGGAGTTCTTTTTAATTACACACAACGGTCTCGTATAACCGTTAATTAAGGATTTTTAGTTACTGTTTTTCGGTTTAGCACTGACGTTAGCAAGTGATATTTTTTCCATAATATTATTCAATTCAGTTTCTTTTTGAGTTCCGATTAGAAATTTTTTTCCGTTTTTCAATTCTATCGCAAGTCCTTTATTTCCTTTTATATTGTATACTGTTCCGTATTTTGTCCAAAGTCGGATTCCCCAACCGCCAACAAATCCATAATTCACAACTTTAGTGTTTTTTATCTCATTCCATTCAACTCTCTTTTTAATAAGTGGGAAGAAATTAATTTGAATTCCACTTTTGTCAATCGTAGTTTTCAATTTCATAACTAGGAAAAGTCCGATTAATGAGAAAATGAACACTGAAACTATTATTAGCCAAAGGTCAGACATTGGCTTATCTACAAATTGTACTCCTAAAATCAGTTGTTTGTAAATTCCAAATATTGGTAAAATTCCAATTGGAATTAAAATCAACCAAAGCCACCATTGGGTAAATTTTTGTTCTTCTTTGAATTCAGTTTTCATATGTTTTCGGATTTGCTTGTTGCTAACATTATTGTGTATGGCTGGTTGCAGAAAATCAGCTATGATTTTCCGCTGTAACCGAAAGATAGCAAATTACAAATAATTCCGATTCAAGATTCAACTGCAATGAGCTACACGTTTTAAGTTAGTTACCGTATTTTTCTATCAATTTCGGTAATTTTCTATTCAAGAATTTCATCTGTTGCTCAATTCCATTTGGTGTATCGTGATTGTGAGTCGTAACAATAATCAGTTCTTTATTTGGTATCATTATTATAAATTGCCCAGCATACCCCATTCCGTAATCAATTTTATTACCTCTAAATTCAGATTCGTACCAGCAGAAACCGTGTTTGGAATTTTCTAAACCCCATTCTGTATTGGATTTGTCATTCTCATTAAATAGTTTTTCAATCCATTTTTCTGACACTATTTCTTCTCCATTCCAAGTTCCATCTTTTTCTAATAATTGACCAATTTTCATTAAATCAATTGGTAGCATTTTAAGACCAAGTCCGCTACCGTCATAATATCCTTTATTCCTTTTTTCCCAATTTACCAGATTTATATTCAAAGGTTGGAATAGAACTTCATTTGCAAAGTTTAAAGTTGTCTTTCCCGTAGCTTTACTTATAATTACTTATAATAAATGTGTAGCTCCAGAATTGTAATTATAATTTTCTTAATCTTAATTTTTAGTTTAATTAATAGAATTCCTTTTCCTCGGAATAATAAATTTAACAGAAAATTATTTCTTAAATTATATTCACCTGATTGTAAGGAGAAAGTTATTTATCTTTATTATTACAAAAAATATGTTCAGAAAGAATTTCCGACCCGCAAAAATATTCTCT
>JABSPN010000229.1 GCA_013214425.1 Flavobacteriaceae bacterium
TCATATAGTATAATTGTACATACTGTTCCGTTATTTGGCGATGATGATATATCAAAATTTCCTCCCAACAATAGGATTCGATTCAGAATACCATTTAATCCAAGTCCTTTATGATTATTCGTTTCCAATTTATCACAATCAATCCCAACACCATTATCTTTTACTTGGGTGATAATAAATTTATTGTGAAAGTCCATTGTAATTTCAATTTTACTCGACTTACCGTGTTTCATTGCATTAGTTACCAACTCTTGAGTAATTCTATACATCTCTGTTTGTACACTCGTGGGTATTGTATCTAAAATATCGATATGCTTGGTGTGGTTAACGTTAACAAAAGAGATGATGTCTTGATTGTCAAAATTGATTCTTCCACACAATAAGTGAATAGCGTAAAACAAGCCTTTTTCGTTCAATGCCGGGGGACTAAGATTATGAGAAACCGCTCTATACTCTTTCATAGCGTCTGTTGAAAGCCCAAAAATATTGTCAAAATGCTCAACAGGGATACTACTTTTAAGTAACGAAAGGTGTAATTGAAGTCCCGTTAGAATTTGTCCTAGACCATCATGTAAATCTTTTGACAAACGTTCTCGCTCTTGATTTTGCCCTAAAACTATTGCATCAAGATATTTTTTTTGCTCCGCTTTCTCATAGGAAACATCAACAAATGCACCATGAAGGATCGTTACTTTTTCATGAGTATCATTTTTTGCTTTCATAAAAACTCTTAAATAGACAATTTCATTACGAGTGTTTCTTACTTTTATCTCAAACATTACGCTCTTTTCACCGTTCTGAATTTTCTCTAGATTCGATTTAAATATCTGGATATCTGGATTTTGCATAAACGTATTGAACATTGATAAATTTAAGGTGGTTTTTTCTATTCCGAGCAGGTATAAAATTTTACTTGCATCGAAAAACTCTTCTGTATTTATATTGAATTTCCAACTCGAAAAACCAGCTACATTTTGAATTTCATTAATAAAATTTTCCTGCTCTTTTATTTTACTTTCATTTTCAATAGTCTGGGTTATATCACTAACAGAGGCAATGTAAAAATTATCATTTTCTTGTTGTAGTTTATTTATTCGAAGTCTAATGGGAAATATTTTACCACATGATTTTAATCCCTCAAGCTGAATCGTTTTCCCTATTAGATTAGACTGGTTCGTCTCCATATGCACTTTCATTCCTCTTTTGTGCATGGTTCTATACTTTGAGGGCATTATTTTAATTAAGTCTGCGTTCATAAGTTCTTCCTGCTGATACCCAAAGGTCTTGTTGAAGGTATTATTTGTATATATAATTTTACTATCAGCGTTTACTATAATAATTCCGGTTAGTGATATTTCAATCGCCTCATAAAACATGGACATGGTTCGCCCATTGATAATTAAATTTTCTACTTGATCACCAAGTTTTGTAAGCTTAGCTATCTCTGATTCGTTTTTTATACTTGATTTTATTTCATTAAGCCCCGTACATAACAAATGAAGTTGAGCTTCACATTTTTTCCACATAGGTTAGTAATTATTTGCGGGGAATTAAAAAGGTAGGTAAGGAATTTTAGTTTTATAAAACTACAGCTTTATTTTTCATTCACTAAGTAATTTAACATTTTATTAAGTAATCTGTTGTTTTTTTATCAAATTACATGATTTTACTCAGTTTTATCAAAAAAAAACCAAATTATAACACCTTAACCTGACTAAAATCAATTATTTAAATAGTGAATTTTTGACAAGTCTCAATACCTTGAAATAAAGAGGAAAAGGATCTACAAGAACGAATAATAAGGGCTAATAGTCTATAGCAAAAGGCGTTCTTTCTTTGTAATTCTTGGTAACATATCTTAAAATACCATCTAGAATACCACCCATTGAATTTTTAGTAAGAAATTCATTTTCTGAAGTTAGTGAATAAAAATATGATCTCAAACTATGAATTTTAAGTCTTGATGAGATGACATCACTATTCATACAATTGAGTAGATCAGTCATTCGTTCTTTGGCACTCAGTATTCTTTTAGCAACTATGCAGCGTTCTTCAACTTGATATTGATTAATAGAACTACCTGTCAGTTTACTTTGAACAAGATCAACCATGGGTAAATTCTCCTTAAAAAACTGAGGTAAATAAACCTTATAATTACCTTCATACGACTGTTGATCAAAATCAACAGCCCTTATTTTATAAAAATAATGGTCCAAATCATGTATTGGAACAACTACATAATTGTAGGAACGCATATCACCCAATAATCGCATTAATGAACGCTCATTAAACTTAACAAACTCTTTAGCTAGTTGTGCTTTTTCTAACTCACTACATGAAGGTAATATATTTTCAATAAAAAGATGTCCTGGAATACCCATTATATGTTCCTCAACAATAGTAGAACCATAAGCTAAAAAATTGATGTGATCTGGCGATAATAAATGTTCAAGTTCTAAACCGTACACGCGCGAGGCATCAAATTTTTTGATGTACATATACATATAGTTATCATTGAGAATATTTCTAACTTTTACTCGGAAAGGTTTCGAATTACCAAAACTACAAAAGTCGATGGCGTCTATAGTGAGGTATTTCATGATTTTTGGATCACCATCAGCCATCAATAAGGTGTAAATTCTTTTTAATTCTGTATCAATTTCTATACTTTCAAACTCATTGTAAAAAACTCGAAGCCAAAGCGTATCCTCACCAGCTACATCATAGACTGAGACTGCTCCACGGTACCGCATCAAATCATCATAGGAAAGCAAATCATTATTTAGCCTATTATGTTTTTCCAAATAGGCTTCTAGCACCCCCGACAGAGAATACATTGGTTTTTTTTTTGAAATTTTTGGCATTACATATCCTTTTCTAATGAGGCTATAGATGCTATGGTTTTTAAAACTGAATCTGGTGTAACTGATATAGAATCTATACCTTCTTGCACTAAAAATTGGGCAAAATCTGGATGATCAGATGGTCCCTGACCGCATATTCCAATTTTAGTTCCAGTCATTTTAGCCGTAGCAATTAAAGACGATATCGCTTTTTTTATTGCTGGTGATCGTTCATCATAAAGGTGGGAAACTAATTCAGAATCACGATCTAATCCTAGAATAAGCTGTGTAAGATCATTAGATCCTATAGAAAACCCGTCGATATACTTGGCAAATTCGGGTGCCATTATAATGTTGGAGGGAAGTTCAGCCATCAGATAAATTTGTAATCCATTTATACCTCTATCCAAACCAAAATTATGCATTGTTTTATATACCTCTTTGAGTTCATTTACGGTTCTGCAAAAGGGAATCATAACGATTACATTATCCAATCCCATGGTTTCTCTAACTCGTTTTATTGCCTTACATTCAAGTTCGAATGCAGGTTTATAGACTTCAGAATAATATCGGCTTGCTCCTCGCCAACCAATCATTGGGTTTTCTTCGGGTGATTCGAAATATTGACCTCCCAATAAATTGATATACTCATTCGTTTTAAAATCTGATAAGCGAACAATAACATCTTTTGGGTAAAATGCTGCAGCAATTTTTGCAATCCCATAAGAAAGCTTTTCTATGAAAAATGTTTCTTCATCTTTATAACCAGAGATCAAATTTTGGATAGTACTACTCAATTTTTTGTCTCCAATCGATCGGTGCTTTAATAATGCTAGAGGATGTGCTTTTATATAATGATTAATAATAAACTCTTCTCGTGCCAAGCCAACTCCAGAATTTGGTAGTTTTGAAACTTTAAATGCAATATCTGGACTGCCAACATTTAACATCAAATCTGTTGTAATTTTCGGCAAGTCTTTACTGCTTGTTTTTTCTATGGTGAACGGAATAATTCCTTCATAAACATTTCCTATACTTCCTTGGGCACAGGATACAGTAACAGCCATACCATTTACTAAAACCTGTGTAGCCTCTTGAGTTCCAACAATTGCAGGAACTCCCATTTCTCTTGCTACAATTGCTGCATGACATGTTCTACCACCTCTATTTGTTATAATTCCCGAAGCTTTTTTCATAAGTGGTTCCCAATTTGGATCAGTCATATCGGTAACTAAGACATCGCCGTCTCTAAATGGTTTATTTTTAGCTATATGATAATATTCTTCCATGGAATCAAGGATTCTTATATTACCTTGACCAATTCGGTCTCCCACAGCAATACCGGATAAAATAATTTTTTGACTAGCAATAGATGGATCAATAGCATAGGTGATAAGTTCATCACTAGATTTATTAGAATGTACAGTTTCGGGTCTTGCTTGTACAATAAATAGTGTATTTGTTTCACCATCAAGTGCCCACTCTACATCCACTGGACACCATTTATTATAAACAGAAGTATAATAATCTTCGATTAAACAAACCCACCGAGATAAAGTAAGCAATTGTTCATCTGTTAAACAAAATTGATTTTGTTTACTTAAGGCGACATCTACTTCATTAATCGATTGATTGGTTTCATAATTATAAACAAGTTTTTTGTTTTTTGTACCAATTTGCTTTTCAATAATAGCATCATAACCTTTTTTGAGAAGTGGTTTATAAATAATAAACTCATCGGTTTCTATTGTTCCTTGTACAATACTTTCACCTAAACCATATGCACCGTTAATTAAGACAATATCTTTGAATCCAGACTCCGTATCAATTGAAAATGCAACACCAGATGCTCCAAGGTCAGACCGCACCATTTTTTGGATACAAACAGATATTCCAATAGACCTAGAATCTATGGCTAATGATTTTCGGTATGAAATTGCTCGATCATTGTAGAGCGATGCAAAACAACATTTAATAGCGCGTAAAACCGCTTCTATTCCATTTATATTGAGAAAACTCTCTTGTTGTCCTGCAAACGATGCATCAGGTAAGTCTTCGCAGGTCGCAGAAGAACGAACGGCAACATCTAAAGTATCTTTATGATAACGCATACACAATTCACTGTAGGATTTGCTGATTGCATCACTTATTTCTTTTGGCCATTTGGCATTAATTATAAGTGTTCTTATCTTATTTCCTGCTTCTTGCAACGTAGTAATGTCGTCTCTTAAAATTTGTTCACTAAGTACTTTTATTTTTTCTTCTAGGTTATTAAACGTTAAAAAATATCGAAAAGAAGATACCGTAACGGCAAAACCATCGGGTACTTTTATCCCTAAAGGACTTAAGTTATTAATCATTGTTCCAAGGGAAGCATTTTTACCCCCAACTTCATCAATGGAATCAAGATTTACACTTTTTAATGGAAGTGTAAATACATCTAGCTGATTAATAGTATTTGACTTTGTGATTAAATTGTTATCCTCTGAAACGATATTAGTCCGTTTTTTTTTTGATACGGTTTCAAGTCTTTTCATGATACATGTATTATAACAATCTTGTATTGTATATTGACGGTTTCTAAATTAATGATTTTAATCACGAATTTTGTTTCATTGATAGTGAACAAACATAAAGTATCGTTGAAGTGTCATTATTCAATTGTGAGCAGCTTTGAAACAAAAATTCGTAAATTACTTATCCTAAGACGTATAGTGTATT
>JABSPN010000023.1:0-1594 GCA_013214425.1 Flavobacteriaceae bacterium
ACTTAGTGTCTATAGAGGCTGAAGGAGCAAAAACAGTGAAGCGTTTGATTATCCAATAATCAACTACTTTTATACAACAACAAAAAGCCCGATGGATTCCATCGGGCTTTTTGTCGTTTATACTTACAGGTTATTCAATAATAACATATTCTCCTTTTTCAATTAGAGGAGCAGCTTTCTTATACTTCATTTCTTTCGTTTCACCACTCATAACATGTTTTACTCTCACTGTTTCGTTTCTTCCTATTTTCGGCTTCTCTCTTACAATTGTTTCGGTGATTTGTGGTCTTTGCTGTACATTGTTACCAACCTCTCGGTTACGAGCAGCTAATTCGTCGCTATTTAAGACCTCTTCTTTACTTTCGCTATAGTTATCCTTACGTTTTGTATTTCGAGCCTCCTGGATGTTGTTAGAGTCCTGATTAGGAAGTTCTCCTTTGAATAAGAAAGAAATAATTTCTTTATTCATTTTATCCAACATGTCTTGGAATAATTTAAAACCTTCTTCTTTATAGATGATCAAAGGATCCTTTTGTTCAATAGTGGCTAGATTAACAGATTGCTTTAATTCATCCATTTTTCTCAAATGAACTTTCCAGGCATCATCTATAATAGCTAACGTAATATTTTTTTCAAAATCATTAACTAATTGCTCACCATTAGTTTCGTAAGCTTTCTTGAGGTTGGTCACAACATTAAGAGTTTTGATACCATCTGTGAATGGTACAACTATTCTTTCATATTGTTCTCCTTGATTTTCGTATACGTTTTGAATTACAGGGAAAGCTACTTCAGCCGCCTTTTGCATTTTATCATTGTAGTGTGCATAAACAGCTTTGTAGATTCTTGATGTGATCTCCTGGAGTGATAACTTTTCAAATTCTTCTTTTGTTATAACAGCGCTAGTTGAAAAATAGCGTATTAGTTCAAACTCAAAGTTTTTAAAGTCGTTTTTAGCTTTATTGCTTTCAGTGATGTTTTCAGCAGTATCATAGATCATATCGGCAATATCAATCTTTAAACGCTCTCCGAAAAGAGCATTTTTACGACGTTTGTATACAACATTACGTTGTTTGTTCATAACATCATCGTACTCTAAAAGACGTTTACGTTGTCCGAAGTTGTTCTCTTCTACTTTTTTCTGAGCTCTCTCGATAGATTTAGTAATCATTGAATGTTGGATTACTTCTCCTTCTTTGAGTCCCATTCTATCCATCATTTTAGCAATTCGCTCACTTCCGAAGATACGCATTAAGTTATCTTCAAGTGATACATAGAACTGCGAACTTCCAGGATCTCCTTGACGCCCAGAACGACCTCTAAGCTGACGGTCAACACGTCTGGAATCATGTCTTTCTGTACCAATAATTGCTAAACCTCCAGCGGCTTTTACCTCGTCTGTTAGTTTAATATCGGTACCACGACCAGCCATATTGGTTGCAATAGTTACAAATCCTGCCTGACCAGCTTCAGCAACTATATCAGCCTCCTTTTTATGCATTTTTGCATTTAAAAGGTTGTGAGGAATATTTCTAATAGTCAGCATTCGACTTAATAATTCAGAAATATCAACAGAAGTAGTACCAATAAGTAC
>JABSPN010000023.1:1641-9902 GCA_013214425.1 Flavobacteriaceae bacterium
TTGTATTTTTCACGCTTAGTTTTATAAACTAAATCTTCTCTATCTGCTCTTGCAATAGGTCTGTTTGTTGGAATTTCAACTACATCTAATTTGTAGATTTCCCAAAATTCCCCTTCTTCTGTAATCGCTGTACCAGTCATTCCTGATAATTTACGATACATTCTGAAGTAATTTTGAAGTGTAATAGTAGCAAAGGTTTGCGTTGCATCTTCAATCTTTACATTTTCCTTTGCCTCGATAGCCTGATGAAGTCCGTCAGAATAACGTCTTCCTTCCATGATACGTCCAGTACCCTCATCAACGATTTTCACTTTATTATCCATTACAACGTATTCAACGTCTTTTTCAAATAAAGTATAAGCCTTCAAAAGCTGATTCATACTATGGATTCTCTCGCTTTTAATGCTAAAATCTTTGTATAAAGTTTCTTTTAATTCGGCTTCTTTTTCAGCTTCTAATTCTTGATTTTCAATTTCTGAAATTCCAGTAGCTAAATCAGGTAAAACAAAGAAGTCACTGGAGTTTTTAGCCGAAAGGAAATCGATTCCTTTATCGGTTAATTCGATTTGATTATTTTTTTCTTCGATAGTAAAAAAGAGTTCTGCGTCAATTAAATGCATTTCTCTATTATTATCGGCCATGTATTTGTTTTCTGTCTTCTGAAGTAACTGTTTGATACCTTCCTGACTCAAAAACTTAATAAGAGCTTTGTTTTTTGGGAGTCCTCTGTGTACTCTTAATAATAAGAATCCACCTTCGGTTTCATCTCCTTCTTTGATTAACTTTTTCGCTTCAGCTAATACACCAGTTAAATATTTTCTTTGTGTTTCAACCAGATTGGCTACAATTGGTTTTAATTCATCAAATTCATGTTCGTCTCCTTTAGGAATAGGTCCAGAAATAATAAGCGGTGTTCTCGCATCATCAATTAATACAGAATCGACCTCATCAACAATCGCATAATTGTGACGTCTTTGTACTAAATCGTCTGGAGAATGAGACATATTATCTCTTAGGTAATCAAAACCAAATTCATTGTTAGTGCCATAAGTAATGTCGGCATTGTAAGCTTTTTTTCTTTCAGGAGAATTTGGTTTGTGGTGGTCAATACAATCAATGCTCAAACCGTGAAACTCAAAAATAGGGGCCATCCATGCGCTATCTCTTTTAGCCAGATAATCATTTACAGTAACTAAGTGAACTCCTTTACCCGGTAAAGCATTTAAGTAAACCGATAATGTTGCTACTAAGGTTTTTCCTTCTCCAGTTTGCATTTCAGCAATTTTTCCCTGGTGCATAGCAGTACCTCCAATCAACTGAACATCGTAATGCACCATATCCCAGGTTACTTCTTTCCCTGCCGCATCCCAGGAGTTTTTCCAAACGGCATTATCACCTTCTAAGACAACATAATCTTTTGTGCCTGATAATTCACGATCAAAAGCCGTTGCTGTTACAGTAAGCGTTTCATTATTGGTAAATCGAAAAGCGGTTTCTTTAATCGTTGCATAAGCTTCAGGAAGTATATCATTCAGTACTTTTTCTACAAGCTCATAGGCTTCATCTTCTAGGCGATCTATATGATTATAAATCTCCTCTTTTTTATCGATATCTGTAGTTTCTTCAGCTTCATTTTTAAGACGATTTATTTCAGTATCTTTATCTTTTCTTGCTTCTGAAATTTTAGCTTTAAATTCAATAGTTTTTGCTCTTAGTTCATCTAAAGAAATACCTTTTAAGCTAGGTTCAACTTTCTTTATTTTGTCTACAATAGGCTTTATCTCTTTGAGATCCTTTTTAGACTTGTCGCCAACAAAAACTTTCAACACATTGTTTAACAAACTCATAGTCTTGTTTTATTTATAAGGTTTCAAAATTAAGCAAAAAAAAAGCCTCGTAAAAGAGACTTTTTTAGGTTTAATTTTATTAATATTCATCTTCATTCCACAGATAGTCTTCTTCTGTGGGGTAATCTGGCCAAATTTCTTGGATTGATTCATAGGAATCTCCTTCATCTTCAATCGATTGTAAATTTTCTACCACTTCTAGAGGTGCTCCAGTTCTGATAGAGTAATCAATAAGCTCATCTTTAGTAGCTGGCCAAGGCGCATCACTTAAATAGGATGCTAATTCTAATGTCCAATACATATTACAATATGGATTTTATTTTTTGCAAAAATAATTTTTTAGTTTAAAAAGTCAAGTAAAAAATAAATTATTTGCTAATTTTTTAAAGAACGTAAGGTTTTAGTCATCCAAAATTGTTACAAAACCTTGAAAAGGTAGCCTAATATGTTAGTTTCCTTTTTTTGGAATCCATTTTACTTCATTGGCTCCTAAATCGTGCGACAATTTTCGTGCCAGTACAAATAAGTAGTCAGATAGTCGGTTTAAATAGCTTAAAACATTTTGATCAACCTTTTCTGTTTCGTTAAGATGCGATGCTAATCGCTCTGCTCTTCTACAAACACATCTTGCTATATGACAATATGACACAGTTGTATGACCTCCAGGTAGAATAAAATGAGTCATTTGAGGTAAACTCTCATTCATGCGATCCATTTCTTTTTCCAGTAGTTCAATATCATCAGAAGAAATTTTTGCAATGTCTAGTCGTTCCTTACCATTTTTAAGAATCATCTTTTCAGGGTCTGTCGCCAAAATTGCGCCAACTGTGAAAAGTCTATCTTGAATTTCGATGAGTATTTCACTGCTACGAGGATCTAATTCCTGATCTCTTATAAGACCAATATAAGAATTGAGTTCATCTACAGTTCCGTAGCTTTCAATTCTCAAATGATGCTTTGGAACTCTAGTTCCACCAAATAAAGCAGTTGTTCCTTTGTCTCCTGTTTTAGTATATATTTTCAAAACTTAATTTTTTGTTGCTATAAATATCAAATTATTGTAACCTTTCGATCTATCATAGTGCATCCCTTTCATATCGAATAATTCTTCTAGAGAATGTACTTCAACGTTTTTGAATCCAACCTGATTAAGATCATTGAATAATCCTTTTTTATCGTAATAATATCCTTTTACTTTAAATCCTTTAAAACCTGTATGTCTAAATCCAACTTCATTCTTTAAAAAGATTTTTAATAGCTTCCTTAGCTTAAAATAAGCTGTTTTTTTAAACACACCAACTTGATTGTGTACAGTACCAATAATACAACCGTTTTCTTGAAGAATTTCTCGGGCCTTACTCAAAATGGTTAATCGATCTTCCTTTTTATGAACATAAGTAAGCATACTGTTTAAGATGGTAACTGTTTCAAACTTATTTTCTCCAGAAAAATCTTGAGCAGCTGTTACATATAAGGAAACCTTGTTTTCGATATTCCATAATTTTAGATTCTCCTTACAGGTTTTAATCATATTTTCAGAAATATCTGATGCAACGATATGATCTGGATTAATAGTCTTGTGAATTTCATTTATTTCACGTCCCGTACCACAACCAAAAATTTTTATTGTAGCAGTTGTTATTCCATTAGATTGATAATGATTCAATACACGCTCCATCAAATATTTTTCATGATGAGGAGATGATGTTTCGGTTAAATCTTGGGTTTCTATTACTTCTTCTTTCTCCCAAAATGATTTATTTGTAATTGTACTCATTATTTGTTTTTTGATAATATTCTCGCGATTGTTTTTTTATGCTTTCTCAATAGAGGATAAAAAAGACTATACATACGAAATAGCAAAGGTCTTAAAATTTTATGACTAGTGTAAGGATAATCTATTTTTAATCCGTTAAACCCTTCTTTAAATCGCAATACACCTGGTGAACCACTATGTCCAATATTATATCCTTTCAGTCCTTCTGCTAACGATATTTTTATGGCTTGCCAATGCAGGAAATATCCTGCTTTTAAATCTGGTTTTTCTTTAATTGTTCCCCCTGAAATATAGGTGTAGAAATCCCCTGATTTATATAAATAAATGGCTCCTTTTAGTTGATTTTGATGGTAAGCTAAAAGCATTTTGCCTTGTTTGTTGTTGATGGAATCTAGAATAGTTTTTCTAAAATCTTTCCATGAGCGAACGGCATATCCTCCTTCTTTTGCATTGATTTCAAACATGCGATAACCTTCCTGAAGTTCAGCTTCAGTTATGGCAATGACCAATTTTAATTCTTTCTTTAAAGAAGACCTGATGTGCCTTCTGGTCGAAGATTTAAATGAGGATAATAAGTCTTCTTCCGTAGAAAGCGCTTTTAAATCAAGAATACTAATTCGTGTTGGTATTGCAATATTTTTAAACTTTTTTCCTCTGGAAAACCTAAGGTTGAGATGTTTTACATTGGAAAGCCATTCAAATTGATTTTCTTGAGTATTAAAAGGTGTTACCTGAACATAGCAACAACGATGTTTTTTCGCTCTTTGAATGATTTCATTTTCCAGTAATTCTAACTCATCGGCCAAAAAGTTAATGGGGCCGAATGGAACAATATAAAATTTGACGATTGAAAATCTTGGAATCACAGCCCAATAGCCAGCAAGTATAGTTTCATTGTCAATTAATAGCACTAATTCTTGGTCAAAATTATAAACACGATAAGATTGCGCCCAAGTTGAGCATTGAAAATAGTGACCTTTTCGGTTTTGTTCAATCGCTTGGTCCCATTTGTCAATCCAATGTTGTTCTTTAGTGACTAGAATCTTCATAATCAATATACCTTACAGGAGTCTTGTTATTGGAAACTATCTTATTATTTTTATCAAATGAAAATTCCAATTCTTCAATTAATTTAAAATGGGAAATTAACTGATTAATCGTAGGATTCCATAATTTTTCATCTTTAATTTTTTGATCAATATACACCAAGTTTTTTTGAACTACAGGGTTGATTTTATTTTGATCTAAGAATTTACCGTAATGATAAGTATTGGGTAAACTTAAATAGGTGTGGGCAATACATAAACCAGACTCTTGAATTAAAGAATCTATATTAGAAGGACAAAATGTGTCTTTCAAATTGTTGATTTCAACTGTTTGAAACATTTGAAATGATTGATTGCCAATTTTATTTCTAAAAATTACTGGTGCATATTTTGCAAATGGATAGTGCTTATTTTTTATGACACTCCATTTAATCAGGTCAATGAAGAGGCTTGTGAAGACTTTCCACGCACTATTGATAAACGGGAAAATGAATTTCAGTTTTCTTTTGAAGACAATTCCTTTAAAATCCAAAGCCAGTCTTTTGTATTTCGAAAACAAATCAGGAGTATCAACCCTATAAAAAAGAAAATAACTTCTTATGAGTACTGATACTTTTTGAGTAAACTTTAAATTCCTCAGGCTTTGCTTTGTTTTTTCAAGCGTAAATTGATTCGGGTTTAATTGATTAATAATTCCTTTTCCTCCAGTCCCTGAGTCTATGTAAGTCCATAGGTTTTTGATGTCTTTGCGATTTAAATTGTCAACCCATTTTTGTGTTTCATATTCATGGAACTTAAATAAAGTAAAGTTGTATGGTTGGAATCCGTGATCTATCCAGGTGTGAATTTGTTTTGAAGGCGGTTGAAAACTATAGAAATCTGTTTTGGCCTCTTCTAAATTTTTTATGGATTGTGATAAAGAGTGATAACATATTTCATGACCTTGATCTTCCCATTTTTGAATTAATTCCGCTTCCCGTTCCCACGAGATGTTTTCATCTCTTTTAGAAAAATGATTCAGGAAAAAACCTTTAGTGATTTTAATATCAGAATGTTCAAAGGCTTTTAGTTGTTCTTGGGTATTTTCAAAAGTATCAAAATCGCAATGATCTGTAAGACATAAAATTGCTGAAAAAGGAATTTTAGAACGACTAAATTCTGGTACATCGTCTTGACTAAATAATAGCTTTAATTCAATTAAGTCGTTATTGTTGGAGTGAGTTTTTTCAAATTTTTTGCCGCCAGTACCATTGTATTTTAAAATAGGATTGAGGTACTTAGATTCAATAATCCAGGTAAGTTTATTTGGGTGTTTGGGGTCGAATTCCCAGCAACCAATATTTTTATTACTCAAGACTTTATATTGATTTTTTAGTACAAAAATCTTTGGGGAATAATAGTTAGCAATGAGTCTCTGGTTCGTATTTACCCATTCATAATTGTAATTCCTCCATGAAATGATAGGTTCCTTGAAATGAATTTCAATACTAATCTCTTCCTCTTCTTGTGGACTTACAGTGATATCAATAAAAGTATCACTTTCTGAAAATGAAAGCCAGTGTTTTTTGGATATGATTGTGTTAACGAAACTCATTATAAACGAATAACAAAATGCTCTTTTTCTTTATGTTCTTTTCTGAAAAAGACGAAACCAAAATGAAAAGTGTCGATTGTTATTGAAACTTTACTATGTGATTTAATTTTTTTCCAAGCCGTTTCCATTGATTTAGACCAATGAATATCATCGAAAATAAAAATACTTTCATGAGTAGCCAAAGATACCAAAGTTTCAAAATATGAAAGCGTGTCTTTTTCGTTGTGATTTCCATCAAAGTAGATCAAGTCAAAACTGGAGTTTTCTATTTTGGGAATAGATTTTTGAAACTCATCAACCAAGAGTGTGATATCGGTAAAGTTGAGTTTAGAAAAATATTCTTGAGCAACTTTTGCTGTTTCTGGGCAACCTTCTAAAGTTGTAATACTAGTTGTATGGGGTATGTGTAGAGAAGAAGTTCCCAGACCTACAGAAGTTCCGAGTTCTAAGACTGTTTCAATAGTTAAGTATCTCACTAATCGAGCAAGTAGCTTTGCTTTTTTTGGATTGACGCCAGCTATTTTAGCTATTTTAGAAACCTTTCTTCTATTTGAAGAAAAAACTCTACTTCCGGAGCCAAAATCAGTTACATGAATAACCCTATTGTCTTGATAAAGTAAATTTCGATGCTTTTTAAGAAGAAAATAATAATCTTGTGGTTTTTTGTTATAAAAGCAATTAGTGACCAAGTCAAAAACAAAAGGAGAGTGAACACCATGTTGGTTTTTAGACTTCAATAAAAACTTTATGTAGGCTATTATTTGGAACATTTACTCTTCAAGCTTCATGGATAACTCCAACCATCTTTGTTCTTTAGTTTCTATGTTGGAAATAATTTCCTGTAGTTGATTTGATTTTTCTTGAATTTCCTCCTGATTTAATTCAGAGGTGCTAAAAATGACTTCAATTTCTTTTTTCTCGTATTCAAGTTTTTTTAGCTCTCGTTCAAGTCTTTGATACTCTTTTTGTTCATTGTAAGACAAGGCTTTTTGTTGATCCTTTTTCCAAGTCTTCTTTTCCTTTTTTTCTTCAGATTTTGGCTCTTTTACGATACTATCTTCGTAGGCTCTGTAATCTGAATAATTACCAGGAAAATCCTCTATTTCTCCTTGACCTTTGAATACAAATAAATGATCTGTGATTTTATCCATAAAATAACGATCGTGAGACACTACAATCAGACACCCAGGGAAATCCAATAAAAAGTTTTCTAAAATATTAAGCGTAATAATATCTAAGTCATTAGTAGGCTCATCGAGAATTAAGAAATTCGGATTTTGTATTAAAACTGTACACAGGTAAAGCCTTTTACGTTCTCCTCCTGAAAGCTTTTCTACGAAATCGTATTGCTTCTTTCGATCAAATAAAAATCTTTCGAGTAGCTGAGCGGCAGATATTTTTCGGCCTTTAGCGAGTGGAATATAATCACCGAATTCTCTAATGACTTCAATTACTTTTTGGCCTTCTTTGATTGTGATTCCTTTTTGGTTGTAATAGCCGAATTTAACAGTTTCACCAATCACTATTTTTCCTGAATCTGGTTGCAAGGTATTGGTGAGTAAGTTGAGTAAGGTACTTTTTCCGGAACCATTCTTTCCAATAATACCTACTCGTTCACCTTTTTTAAAAGAATAATCAAATTTATCAAGAATAACATTGTTATCGAAAGATTTACAAAGATTATGGATTTCTACTATCTTGCTTCCCATGCGCTCCATATTGATTTCAAGCTGAAGTTCATGCTCTTTTCTTCTACTATGGGCTTTCTTTTTAATTTCAAAAAAATCATCGATTCGAGATTTAGATTTGGTAGTTCTGGCTTTTGGCTGCCTTCTCATCCAGTCTAACTCTTTTTTGAAAAGATTTTTGGCTTTGTCAAGCTCAACATTTTCGGCTGTAATACGAGCTTCTTTTTTATCTAAATAGTAAGAGTAATTCCCTTTATAATTATAGAGTTTTCCGTTTTCTAACTCAACAATTTCATTACAAACCCTCTC
>JABSPN010000023.1:9946-17446 GCA_013214425.1 Flavobacteriaceae bacterium
TTTAAAATAAGACTCCAACCATTCAATCATTTCTAAATCAAGGTGATTGGTGGGTTCATCTAAAATCAATAAATCGGGTTTGTTGATTAACAGAGAGGCTAAAGCAAGTCTTTTTTTTTGTCCTCCAGATAAAGCGGAAACTTTTTGGTCTAGTTGCTCCAGTTTTAGTTTGAATAGAATTTGCTTGTATTGTGTTTCAAAATCCCAGGCATTATGTGCTTCCATTTTTTCAAAAGCGACTTGGTATTCTTCAGAACTCGGATCTTCTAATGTTTTTTCATATTCCCTAATAATTTTGAGAATTCTATTGTCTGAAGCAAATATTGTTTCTTCAATAGTTAGGTTTGGATTTAGATTAGGTTCTTGAGTTAAAAATTCGATTCGAATCTCTTTTCGTGAAATTATTTTTCCTGTGTCAGATTGATCAAGACCTGCAATGATGTTAAGTAAAGAGGTTTTTCCAGTACCATTTTTAGCAATAAAAGCGATCTTTTGATCTTTATTAATTCCGAAGGAAATTCCTTCAAAAAGAACACGTTCACCATAAGATTTACTAATATTTTCTACAGAGAGATAATTCAAAGGAGCATTTTTGACAAAGTAAAAGAATTTACTATAATAATCGCTATAAATTTTATTATTTAATAGTATAGGTTATATTTGTGATTCGCAATATTTTATTTGATGAGAGACGCATTAGTAGTATGCATCATGACGCTTTTTCTGATTTTTTCCTCTTGTATACCGAATCAAGATTTGGTGTACATGCAAGATAAGAATGGGGATAATGATTCTATCCCTAGTCAGATTACCATGAAGCAAAAGCCTTACCGAGTTCAGGTAAATGATGTTTTAAGTATTAGAGTAAAGGCTTTAGATCAAAAATTGGTTAAGATGTTTAATCCAATTGGAGAAGAGGGAAATATTAGTTCCAATACTGTTGAACAATTATATTTTGATGGTTTTACAGTAGATAATCACGGTAATATTAGAATTCCAACAGTAGGTGAAGTAAATGTTTTGAATTATACCATCGAAGAAATTCGTATAAAAATTGAGGAACGTTTACTAAAAGATTACTTTAAAAAAGAAGCCAATGTTTTTGTAAATGTTAAGTTAGCTGGACTTAGATATACCGTTAATGGCGAGGTTACTACACCTGGAACTAAAATTTTATATCAAGAGAAGGTTAATATTTTTGAAGCGATTGCTAATGTGGGAGAAATTACACTAGAAGGTGATAGAAAAGATGTTATCATATTACGAAACTATCCGCAAGGGCAAAAAATACATCATTTAGATTTAACCTCCAGAGATGTAATTAATTCGCCTTATTATTTTATCCAACCTAATGATATAATTTACGTTAAACCGGTTAAGCAAAAATCTTGGGGTACTGGTAAAACTGGATTTGAAACTTTTACAACAGTTATATCTGTTTTATCTTTTGTGACGACAACGATTTTGTTAATTAAAAACTTATAGGGTAGGAGATGCTAGGAGATGATTTTCAAATAAAAGACTTAACCCCAAATTTCGATTTTAAAGGATTCTTTTTTCGAATCTTAGCGAATTGGAAATATATCGTGATTACGACTATAATTTTCTTATTTATAGCGTACCAGAATAATATTCGTAAAGTGCCAATATACAGTTTGGGAACTTTAATTAATGTACAGGACGAACAAAATCCATTCTTTACTTCTAATACCAGTTTGACATTTAATTGGGGTGGAACTTCCAATAAAGTGCAGATGGTAAAGACAACGTTAGAATCGAGATCACATAATGAAAAAGTTGTTGATGAATTAGAATTTTATACCAGCTATTTCGTTAATGATCCGCATAAAGGGAAATTGGATTACTATAAAAAAGTTCCTTTTGAAATCAGTTTGAATAAGGATTATTTTCAAGCTTTGAATGTTCCTGTTAAGATTAAACTATTGAATGATAAGCAATATCAAGCTACGATTGATTTTACGGAGACTTCATTTATTAATTTACAAAACTACAGAACCAAAGAGTTTTCTAGTCAGAAAACCTCACATAAAAAAGAGGTGTATACCTTTAAAATTGGGGAACAAATTCAACTACCCTATATGAGTTTTACACTCAACAAGGTTCCAGGAAGATTTCTTCAAAATCAAGATTTCTTTATCAGCTTTGCTAATTTTGATACGACTGTTTCTCAATATAAAAATGTGGTTGTTAGTGTCGATAAAGGGTCTTCGGTTTTAAATATCAGTACGTCTAGACCCAACAAAAACAGAATTGTTGATTATTTGAATACTTCGGTATTAGTTTTAAAAAGAGATCAGTTAGAACAAAAGAATTTATTTGCTACTAAAACGATTAAGTTTGTTGATAGTACCCTAATAGTCCTAGCTGATACCTTAAAGGCGAATGAGCAGGAACTCAATCAATTCAGGGAAAATAATAAGGCATTTGATTTACCGCAGGAAGGAATTAAAATTTCTGACCAATTAAAACTTTACGAAGCAGATCGAAATGGAATTAATAGAAAAATTGCCTATTACAATTCATTAGAAAGTTATTTGGTTAATAGGCAAACGTATGAGGATGTTCCAGCGCCTTCAATTGCAGGAATAGAGGAGACAAACGTAATTTCTAATGTGGCAAAGATGATCAACCTGTCTAGTCAGCGTTCTAAGCTTGAATATTCTATGAAGAGTACGGCTCCAGTTTTTGATGATATTGACAGAGAAATAAGTGCTTTAAAAACAGTACTCTTAGAACAAATTAAATCGGCTAAAGCTGGATTAAAAATTGATTTAGGGGTCATTAATAATAATATGTCTGGTCTTCAGGCCGAGTATAGTAAGTTGCCTTTTGAGCAACAACAATTATTGAATATTGAGCGAAAATACGATTTGAGTAATGAGTTAATCAATTCGTTTTTAGCGAAGAGAAATGAAGCAAGTATCATTAAAGCAGCAAATGTCTCTGATATTGTAGTAATTGATAAGGCTAAAGATGTTGGAAGTGGAAAGATAGGGCCCAACACCAGATTTAAATATATTATCGCTATTGGGTTAGGAGTTTCCATCCCAATCGTTATTTTGTTCCTATTCATGATATTAGATAACAATATTCATGGAACAGAAGATATCGAACGATTAACCAAAATTCCAATTTTAGGAGTTGTTGGGAAAAGTAAAACGTCATTAGTAGTTCATGAAAAGTCAAAGTCGTCAGTAGCCGAATCCTTTAGGGCAATTCGTTCCAATTTACAGTATATATACAATAAAAGCGAAACAAAAGGAAGTAAAACAGTTTTAGTAACCTCATCTGTTAGTGGGGAGGGAAAAACATTTACTTCAATCAATATTGCTTCTGTTTTTGCTCTTAGTGAGAAGAAAACTGTGTTAGTAGGATTAGATTTAAGAAAACCTAAGATTTTTGATGATTTTGGGTTGCATAACGATTTTGGAGTAGTTAATTATCTTATTGGAAAGAAAAATCTAGATGAGTTGACTCAAAAAACTCAAATTCCATACTTGGATTTAATTACTTCTGGACCAGTACCTCCTAATCCAGCTGAATTGTTGATTAGTGATAAAATGCAAGAATTCATAGCTGATCTTAAGGCAAAATACGATTATATTATATTGGATACACCTCCGTTGGGATTAGTTGCAGATGCAATGGAATTGATGCGATACGCTGATGCAAGCATATATATGGTTAGACAAGAGTATACTAAAAAAGGAATGTTAGCCTTAATTAATCAAAAATTTAAGAAAGGCGAAGTTAAAGATATTAACATTGTAGTTAACTATTTCAAGAATAAAGACAAGTATGGCTACGGCTACGGCTACGGCTACGGCTACGGATATGGCTATGGATATGGAGCTTATGGTAATGGCTATCATGAAAATGAAAAAGAAGATGGAATCTTTACCAGGTTGTTGAAGTTTTTAAAGTTAAAAAAGAGTACTTAAAAAATAAATTGATAAATAATAAACAAAAGCGAGTTAAAAGACTGTTTGACTTTTTTTTAAGTCTTTTTTTGCTGATTATTTTTTTGCCAATTATACTAGTTTTAGTATTGGTGGCTTCAATTGACACGAAAATGTTTGGGCTATTTTTACAAAATAGAGTTGGAGAAGAAGGAAAATTATTTAAGATCATGAAGATTCGAACCATGAAGAATCAAAGCACTTCCAAACTAGGGCAATTTTTAAGGAATTCTAAACTTGACGAACTTCCACAGCTAATTAATATATTTTTTGGACAAATGAGCTTTGTTGGACCGAGACCTGATCTTGAAGGTTTTGCGGATAAACTAGAAGGTGGCGATCGTATCATCCTAACAGTAAAACCCGGATTAACCTCTCCAGCAAGTATTAAGTATAAAGATGAGGAAACAATTCTCGCTCAACAAGAAGATTCAGAACGCTATAATAAAGAAGTTATCTGGATAGATAAAGTGAGAATGAATAAAGAGTATATAAACAATTGGTCCTTCCTAAGGGATATTAATTGTCTTATAAAATCAGTGATATAATTAAGAATGTATAAAATTGAATACCATACTGAATCACTTGAGAATTACAGCTTCTTAATAACAGGAGGAGCTGGATTTATTGGGTCTAATTTAGTGGAATATTTACTGCTGAATAAAGTAAAAAAAGTTCGTGTTTTAGATAACCTATCTACAGGTTTTTATGAGAATATAAAACCTTTTGAACACTTGCCTAACTTTGAATTCATAGAGGGAGATATTCGCGATTTCGATACGTGTAAAGAAGCAATGAAAGACATTGATTATGTTTCTCATCAGGCTGCTTTGGGATCTGTTCCACGATCAATAAGTGACCCTGTTACCTCTAATCAGGTCAATATCTCTGGGTTCTTAAATATGATCACTGCTTTAAAAGATTCAGGAGTAAAAAGAATGGTGTATGCAGCTTCTAGTTCAACCTATGGAGATAGTAAAAACTTACCAAAACAAGAAGATATAATTGGAAAGCCTTTATCGCCTTACGCAATTACTAAATATGTAAATGAACTTTATGCCGATGTGTTTGGTCAAATATATGATACCGATACTATTGGGTTACGTTATTTTAATGTTTTTGGACCTAAGCAAAGTCCAAAGGGAGCTTATGCTGCAGTGATTCCTCTATTTATTAAAGCAATACAAAACGGTGAATCCCCTAAGATAAATGGTGATGGTGGGCAAACAAGAGATTTTACTTTTGTTGAAAATGCAGTTCAGGCAAATGTAAGAGCCTTTTTTGCCGATCAAAGCGCTAAGAATCAAGTATTCAATATTGCTTGTGGAGATAGAATTAGTTTGAATCAACTTATTGAAAATCTACAAGAAATTTCTGGAGCTACAGTAAGTGTTATTCATGGGCCAGAACGTTTAGGTGATATCAGAGATTCTCTAGCCGACATAAGTAAAGCCAATAGATTGTTAAATTATAAACCTGAGTTTGATGTCAAGAAAGGACTAAAAGTAACTTGGGATTACGCTAAACAATAATGAATTTGAATACTGAAGGAGAAAAAAATAAATGGGATGTTGAGATAGTTCCGGATGCTCCATTACTCAAATTAAATTTTAAAGAAATTTGGAGGTATAGAGACTTACTCATTCTTTTTGTGAAAAGAGATGTAGTGACACTCTACAAACAGACAGTATTAGGACCGCTCTGGTATTTAATTCAACCTTTAATGACCTCAGTCATATTTACCATAATATTTAATGGAATCGCCGATATCGAAGTAGGAAGCGAAGCAAATCCAGTAAGCCCTTTCCTTTTTAACTTGGCAGGAATTACGATTTGGAATTATTTTTCTGAATGTTTTAAAAACACATCAGATACCTTTAAGAAGAATGAAAATATCTTTAATAAAGTTTATTTCCCAAGGGTGATCATGCCTATGTCTGTGGTGATTTCCAATTTGGTTAAGTTTGGAATTCAGATGCTAATTTTCCTAGGATTTTACGTGTATTTTTCTTTCTCCGGAAGTTCAGGAAAAATAGATTTCAGTACATTGATATACTTTCCAGTGTTGGTCATTGTAATGGGATTATTAGGCTTAGGCTTCGGAATGATGATTTCTTCTATGACAACGAAATACCGAGATTTAACCTTCTTAGTAGGTTTTGGAATACAGTTGTTAATGTACGTTTCAGCAGTTATGTATCCCATGGATCAAGCGATTGAGAAATTATCCAATAAATTACCAGAATACGATCATATAATTGTACCGATTATTAAAGGAAATCCATTAGCCAATATTGTTGAATCCTTCCGTCATATGTTTTTCTCAGATGGAGTGTTTAATTATTATAGCGTATTGTATACAGTAATCATATCGATTGTTATATTTTGTATGGGTTTATTGATTTTTAATAGGACAGAAAAAAGCTTTGTCGATACAATATAAACAGTGGTGAATGAAAACAGGTCTATTTTGGTGGTCATCTAGAGAATTATATGGTAAAGGTCCAGAGAACTATGGGGATTTATTATCGAAATACCTTGTAGAGAAAATTTCTGGGGGAGAAACTGTTTGGGTTCAGCCTAAAAAAATCAAGTGGTATCACTCAAAGAAGCAACATATTGTAGCTATAGGAAGTATTATTGCACATGTTTCCAAGCATTCAAGAGTTTGGGGTAGTGGCATTATTTCAAAAAATGATAAGGTAGCCCAAGCTGAATTTTTAGCCGTTAGAGGACCAGAAACAAGAAAGCGTATATTGGAATTAGGCTATACTTGTCCTGAAGTTTACGGAGATCCGGGAATCTTATTGCCAAAGTTTCTGGATACTGCTTCAGTAGATAAAAAATATAAGATAGGTATCATTCCTCATTATGTAGATTTCGAATTAGTTTCGGAATGGTATAAAGAGGATACAAGTACAAAAGTGATTAATTTAAGGACAGATAATATTGAAGCGACAACTGGGGAGATTTGTTCTTGCGAACAGATAGTTTCTTCATCCCTACATGGGGTGATCATTTCTCATGCGTATCAAATTCCTGCAATATGGGTTCAGTTTTCTGATAAACTTCATGGCGATAACATCAAGTTTAAAGATTATTTTGATTCAGTGAAATTACACTCGTATCAACCAAAATTTGTAGATCAGAAATTATCTAAAGAGGCATTAATCTCTTTGGTAAATGATTATAATAATTTGCCATTAGAGAAAACAATAGAAGCATTACAAGAAGGTTTAATGAAAAGTTTTCCTCAATAGTATGGAAGGAGAAGTAGTTTTAAAGTTAAATAATATTTCCAAGCAATATAGGTTAGGTCTTATAGGAACAGGAACATTGAGCCATGATCTGAACAGATGGTGGTATCGCATTAGAGGAAAGCAAGATCCCTATCTAAAAGTTGGAGAAACAAACGATAGAAGTAAAAAGGGCGACTCTAATTATGTATGGGCCTTACGAGAAATTGATTTTGAGGTCCAGAGAGGAGAAGAATTAGGGATTATTGGTAAAAATGGAGCAG
>JABSPN010000230.1 GCA_013214425.1 Flavobacteriaceae bacterium
AGTAGTTGTATTGTCCCACCATTTTCAAAATATTTTAAGTATTTCTCTTTATTTTTAAAGTACATGGCGCGTTTAGAGCTCGAAATAAACCCTTCATTTTTAATTCTGGCATGACCTTTTACCAGATCATCTTCTATGGTAAAGTGAATATCACTATTTCTGATTAATTTGTTTTTAGGAATAATATCTTGCCAATAGCTTCCTTTTTTAAAGTCCATGACTCTACCGTAATGGTTGTAACACTTAAACGGGAGATCTCCAAACTTCTTGAATTTATTGCTGATGTCTAAAAGATGAGTTTGCCCCTGGATAACTAAGTTAACAATCATATAATTAAACTCAGAAATTGAAGGATGTAGTTTGGTTACTTTTCCATTAGCTCGGGTAGAGAGTAACATGATCTTTGCATCGAATCCATAAGCTTTTAAAGTGTTTAACAAAATCATATTAAGTTCTGTAGAGGAACCGATCTTATCTTCAAGAGTTTTTTTAAGATCAAATGCTTTAAAGACATCGACTTTTTTGTTCCAAAGCAGAATGTTTTGCAGGTAATAATAAATCCTTTTCGCTTTGATTAAATTGTACTCTAAATCTTTTATTTCTTGAGTGACAGCATCTTTAAAATTAGCCTTAGATTTCGCTTCCTTTCCGAGACTATAGTTAAATCTGAGGTCTTGATCAATATCGTTCCATTCTTTGGTATAATGTTTTTTCCCGTTGATCCAATCAGTACTCAATAACTCAAACTCAAGCTGTGAGATATAATTTTCAGGAGATAACATAAAACTTTCCTCTTTAAAGGCCGGAATATTTTTCATCGCATAAGTTTCAATAGCACAATCAGATTTTACTTTACCTTGATTAATGCAATTACTTTCTATTTCTGCGGTATGAGTTTCAAAATCTAAATAGCCTAAGAGTTTTTTTCTATATTGAAATATAGCCGGAATTTTTGTGTCATACTGACTGTACAGCTTTGGGATGTAATCTTGGAAATTCCAATTTTTAAAATTGAAAACGAAGGGAGACTTTTTTGTGTAATGATACTCAATAATACTCCCTTTTTTGATATTTGGTAAGCTAAACTTTACCAGCTTGATGTATTGGTTGGAGTCATCTATGTAAACGTGTTCTTTATCCAACGTGTGACTAACGATAGTATTGTTTTCTAAATTATAGGTTTTACCAGTTAGCTCAGAGAGGTTTTCAGTACCATTCTTAGTTTTCTGAAGTGTAATAGTGATATTGCCAACACGAAAAGCATTCTTGTTTAGAATTTTGATCCTAGCTTGATAATTAGTCACTAATTCAAAAGTAGTTAAGTTAATAAAACTAGATCCCTTTTCATAGATATAATAAGCACTAGCCTCTGCATCAATAGGGCAGGAAGTAGCGTTTAAATCCTCATAAGTGACTTCAGGCGTATCAGTTTGAGTATACGCAATAAGGCACCCAAATAAAAAGGAAAGTAAAAAATATTTCATAGTGTTAGTAAACTACTGTCTTATATTTCAATCACTTTCATCACTCGCTTTCTGCGTAAATAACTTTGAATGATGTGTTGAACATCTCTGTTATTTTGCATTGGAGTAATTAGTTTTCTTAGAATATCTAAGTTAGTAATTTGATGGTTAAGATCAAAGAAACCAAAGCCTTTGTAAACACCATTTTCAATAAGTATAGCACTTCTTTCGTCATGTTGCCTTCCTCGATCTACAATAATCAGATTATTGTTTTTATAGGAGTGATCTTCAATAAATTTTTGTGCTCTTTTGTTGTATACGTCAATGTTTTCCTCTGAATTGCAAGCGCCAGCACATTCTTTAATCCTGTATTGAAAGCAATGCGGGCTCGCATTATACAACCCATTAACACCTTGACACAACTGATATTTCTCAGAGATAGTTTCTAAGAAACGCTTCCCTTCCTTCATAGAGGCAAATGAAGTGATTGCTTTCTTTCTGAAATCGGTTTTATTGATTTCAAATGAGATATAACCTTCTTCAGTTTTCGTTTCATAAAGAGCAAATTGAAAGATGCTTCTGCGTTGTGCTCTATTGTAGATAGGTTTGTTAGTTTTAATCTCTTCACTCTCTTTTAAAAGCGCAATTAATTCACTACCGGTATCTTCATAGGTGACAGCAATAACTTCTCGTTGAATATTCTTCGCTTTTCTGGTACTGGCAGTGAAATGTTGTAAGACACGTTTCTTGATGTTTTTACTTTTTCCGATATAGACAATATCACCCCCTTCTTTATGCATATAATATACACCAGTAATAGAAGGTAGCTCTTCCACGATATCTAACAGTTTTGGGGCTAATTTTCTTTTGACCTCAGTTTTAACACTATTAGTTATGATGGTCTTTTTGGCATCTTTAGACAGTAAGAGTTTGAATAATTTTACTGTAGCCATGGCGTCACCATTGGCTCTATGACGATCACTAATCGGGATTCCTAATGAACGAACTAACTTTCCAAGGCTGTATTTATCCTGATCGGGAATTAGTTTTTTACTTAATTCAACTGTACACAGTGTATTGCGTTCGTAGTCGAAACCTAATCGACTGAATTCAGTTCTTAAAACTCTGTAATCGAATTGTGCATTGTGCGCGACAACAATACAATCTTTAGTGATTTCAATAATACGTTTGGCAACTTCATAGAATTTAGGAGCATTGCGTAGCATTTTATTGTTGATACCAGTTAGTTTGGTTACAAATTCCTGAATTGGCCTTTCAGGATTAACAAGACTGATAAATTGATCAACAATCTCATGACCATCAAATCTATAAATAGCAATCTCGGTAATTCCTTCCTCATTGAATTTACCTCCAGTGGTTTCTATGTCAAGTACAGCGTAAATGTGTTTTTATATATTGTAATTTCTTGCTCCGAAAATACTACTTCCAATTCTAACCATGTTTGACCCTTCTGAAATAGCCAATTGATAATCTCCGCTCATTCCCATAGAAAGCACTTGTATTTCTGGATACCTTTGTTTCAAGTTAACAAAAATAGTGTTTAAATAATTAAATTCACGTCTTAACTGATTTTCATCAGATGTAAAGGTAGCCATTCCCATCAATCCGCAAATTTTCACATGTTTCATTGTTACGAATTCTTCAGAAGCTAAAAGAGCTCTAGCATCTTCGGCAGACATCCCTTGTTTACTGTCTTCTTCAGCGATTTTGATTTGCAGTAAACAGGAGATAACTCTATCGTGCTTTCGAGCTTGTTTATTGATCTCATTTAGCAATTTCAAGCTGTTTACTCCATGAATCAGGGAAACATATACGGCCATGTATTTCACCTTGTTTCGCTGAACACTACCAATCATATGCCATTCGATATCTTTTGGTAATTCTTCCCATTTACGGGTCATTTCCTGGATTTTGTTTTCCCCGAAAATGCGTTGTCCGGCATGGTAAGCTTCTAAAATATCGGCAGCAGGTTTTGTTTTTGAAACAGCGACAAGGGTAGCCTGATCACCAATATCGTTTTTTAAATTATCTAGGTTTTCTGTAATACTCATTTAATTTTATGTCTAAAGAATATAAGTATACTACAACCAGCCCCATAAGCTACAATATCCCACCAATCAAAGGTTTTTCCTAAAATAACAGTAACGATTTGATTGTCGATATGTAATCTTTCTGGGAGATTGAATAGTTGTAATACTTCAACAAGTATGCAAAATAAAAATATATATTGAATAAGCCTTAGATTATTCGATTTGGGTATAAAGATTTTCAGGGAAAAGAATATTAGAATGGGAACTAATACATCACCAATAGTCTGTCTGATAAAACCAGTAACAAAAACAGCAATAAGGATTTCAATTGCGAGTAGTAATAGGAATAAAAGAAAATACTTTTTATTAAAACTAAAATTCATAAATCGTTAAACCACTTCTTAATTTGGGTTCAATATAAGTACTTTTCGGAGGCATTTTAAGGCCTTCATTGGCGATATTTTTCATTTCCTGAATATTAATCGGAACCATACCAAAAGCCATAACAAATTCCTCATTTTCCATCTTTTCTTTAAGGGCGATAGCGTCTTTAGTACCAGGAAAATAATCGATACGTTCGTTGTTCCTTAAATCGTCGATACCTAAAAGAGGCTTTAAAACAAGATTATACAGTATTTGTGCATCCAATTCATCAAGCGCATTTTTAAAATCGTATAATGATTTCCTCAAATACAGCGAATAGAACTCTCCATCTAAATACATGCTAAAATGATGTTTTTTAGAAGGTTTGTATTGCTGAACACCTCTGTTTTCTATTCTGAAGACTTCATCTAACTGAAGTAAAAAATCTTCTTTGCTAATTCCGTTTAAGTCTTTGATTAATCTGTAAAACTCAAAAATTTTCAAGTTGCTTTCAGGAATTAAAAAACTCATACAGAAATTATAATCTTCCTCTCCAGTATGCTTGGCGTTTTCATTTTTATAATCTTCAGCTAAGCGATAAGAAGAAGCACTTCTATGGTGACCGTCGGCGATGTACAACTCAGACATTTTAGCAAATTCTTCCTGAATCGTTTTTATTTTTTCTTCATCGTGAATGTACCACAAGTAATGCGAGACTTTATCGGTTGTAGAAAACTCATATTCTGGACGAATAGACATGATCTCTTTATAAAGATTCTCTAATGTATCGTTGTCTTGGTAGGTCAGTAAAACGGGTTCTGCATTAAAACCAACAGTTTTTAAATATTCTTTAAAGAGGACTTCTTTATGTGCAATGGTGTCCTCATGTTTTTTGATGACATTGTTTTTGTAATCTTCTACAGAAGTAGCGCCAACAATCCCATAAAAAGTATGATCTCGAGTTACTTTTTTATACAAGTAAAATGCAGGTTGTGTCTCGGTAATAAAAAACTTTTCGTCTTTAAATTCATCATAGCGATTTCGAACCATTTTAAAGCGTTTCTCTCCTGAAATCTCTTGTTGGTATTTATACCCCGGATTTAAAATATGCAGGAAAGAGTAGGGGTTGTAGGCTAAACGAGCTTCCAACTCCTTTGAAGTATAGACATGGTAGGATCGCGATACAACTAAATTCGCTTTATCTCTTGTTGGTCTTACGGCTTTAAATGGTTTTACTATGGCCATATTAATTTCTATGCGCTTTAATAAATGCTGTTGGATCTAAATAACCAGTTGTGTCTTCGTCGTACCCAGCTCCGATATCCAAATGTACTTCATTTCGAATTTCTAAATGCAAATGTGCTAAATAATATCCATTTAGATTGCCTATGGTTGCGATTTGCTGCCCCTTTTTTACAAAATCCCCCTGTTTTGTTAGGATTGTATCACAATGTGCATAAAGGGATTCATAGAGTTTATCCTCATATAAATGGACAACTCTCACGACATTTCCCCAACCTCCAAGATAATCTTTGACTTCAGACACATAACCGTTCCCGATTGAGTAGATGGTATCTCCTAAATCGGTATTGCCACCTCCAACTCCGTTCCAATCATCACCGAGATGATAATTCGCTCCAAACTTTTGTGCATTGTAATAACCTTTGCCATCGGGTTTCCCTACGG
>JABSPN010000231.1 GCA_013214425.1 Flavobacteriaceae bacterium
TTCGGCGCCTGTTGTGCCGTCGCACTAAATACTAGCAAAAATGCTAAAACTTTTACCGTGTTTAAAATATATTTCATCTTTAAATGTTTATATAAATTAATTAAATACTAATAGTTGATATAAGTCCATCCAGTTATTGGCGTTACACCAATAGTTCCGAATGTTGGATTATTAGGCTCAATTGTAAAATAATAAGAACCTGCTGGTAACGTACCACTTCCTCCTTCAGAAGACTCACCATTCCAAGTGTTGTCATAACCATTAGCTTCAAATACTAGATTACCCCATCTGTTGTATACTTTAATTACAGAGTTTGGATAGAACCAAATATTTCTTACATACCATTGGTCGTTGTTACCGTCACCGTTTGGAGTAAATCCGTTTCCTGGTGTAATCGCAATATCGGTATTGTCATCACAATCATTACCAATTCCATCCTGATCCCAATCTGTTTGGTCTGGATTAACAGTAAATTGACAGTTATCATTAATATCTAACACACCATCGTTATCATCGTCGTCGTCACAAAGATCTCCAAAACCATCTCCATCGTTATCGGCTTGATCTGTATTGGCAACTGTAGGACAGTTATCTCCACTATCAGCAATAGTATCATTATCAGTATCTAAAGCACCACAGATTTCAACACCGAAAATGTTGATAGTACCTTGGTCACCTCCTGCATTATCCGTAACAGATAAAATCCAGTCTCCTGCACTACCTTCACCATTAAATGCTGCTAAAGGTTGTTGAGGTGCAACTGTTCCTGAAATCGTTGGAGTTCCTCCACAAGCAATTGCAGCTCCAGCGTCATCAAAAATAGCATCGATATCATTATCAGCACCACAAGCACCTGAAACTAGAGTTACAATAGTTCCTGCCGGACTTGTTAATGTGATATCCATATCAGAAACCCAAGTGTGTGAAATATCTATTGTTACATTCACATCAGAAATATTTAACGTATTTGCAAAAGTAAGTGTAGAAGTAACTGTTTGGTTATCTTGAATGTTAACTGGTGTGTCTGTAGCTAACACTACAGGATCACAACTTGTTGTAGCAGTTGTAAAGCTGAATGTTTCTGAGAATTGTGCATTAGTCACACATCCATTAACTGCAATAACTCTCCAGTAATAGGTAGTACCTGCCATTGCATTAGCAAAAGCATATGAATTTGTTCCTACGTTTACATCTTCTACAATAGAGGCAAAACCTGCATCGGTTGCAATTTGAAGGTTGTAAAGTCCAACCCCCGTAAGTGCGTCCCAAGCAAGATTTGCAATAACAACTCCTCCTTGTCCATCTAAAGGACTTGTTAATACTAGTGGATCAACAGTAGTCACAACACAATCTCCACAAACTTCGATTGTAAAATCGTTAATAGAACCGTTATCTCCAGCTGCAGTATCTTCAACAGATAAAGTCCAGTCTCCTGCACTCTCTTCTCCGTTAAATACACTAAATGCTTCTTCTGGTATGACCGTACCAGTTATTGTTGGTGGTCCTCCTGCACAAGCCAGTGCAACACCCGCATCATCAAAAACGGCATCTACATTATCATCAGCACCACATTGAGCCGATATAATATTAGCTGTTGTTCCTGACCGACTAGTCAATACGATATTCATGTCACTAACCCAAGTATGGTTAATGTTTAATGTTACATTTACATCATCGATAGATAAGTTGTCTGCAAAACCTGCTACAGAAAATACTGTGGCATTATCTACTATGGCAACTGGACCAGGAGCTGTAACTGAAGTACAGATCATGTTTGTGTTCTCTGATGTAGTTGTTTCATCTTCTGGTTCAACATTCCCAATAACAACTGTTGAATTGTTATGAGTCATGTTAGTGTTAGTTTTCTTTTTCTCTTCTGCTTGAGCTTGAATCACTAAGCATACAAACAAGAAAAGACAAATAGTTTTTTTCATCATTTTGTTTGATATTTTACTTTAACGTGCCACAATTTACCTATTTTATATAAAAAACCCACCTTTTTAAGTGGGTTTTTTTATCATATGTTAATAATAGGGGGTATATACCTAGATGATATTTTTCATCTTTTTTGGGTTGTATCTCTCGATTTTTACAAAAAAATATAATATATTATTTTGTTATTCATGCCATTACATTCTGAAAACAAAAAGCCCGAGCTTTCGTTTTAGGCTTTTTTTGTAAGCTATTAAAAGCTGGGATTTCGTCAATTACATAGGCTATTGTAAAGTTTTATCATTTTTACAAATGACTTTTCATCTGTTTCAAAGTTTCCTTTATATTCATTAATAAATTCCGCACAGTTTTTTAAGTAAGGAATGATGATATTTTTCATGTTTTTGGTTTTATTTATTTTATAAATTTCACCATTTGGTAACCTTAACCAGAACCTATATAACCCCATACCCCCTTTAGTATAACCAGGAGAGTTTATATTTTCGCTTGTTCCTCCAGAGTAAGATTGTTCTCTTAGGTAAACAATCAACTTACCATTAACTGTTCGTTCTACATATTTATAGTAACTTTTAGGTTTGTGTAGTTTACTTGGAAGTTTATCTAAAGTTTTTCCATTTTCATAGAATAAAATTACATCTGGGACCTTTTTCTTTCCTTTTAGATGGACTTTTTTTCCATCAAGTGTTGTATACTTTAGTTCACTTAATTTTCCATTTAAAAGAGTACTCCATTCTAATTTTTTACAATGTGTAGTGTCATTTGAAGCAGTAACAAAATAGTATTTCTTTACTTTTCGTACTCTCTTTTTTGTCTGTGCATTGGCATTTAAATAGCCAAGAGCCAGGTATACCAATATTAATAATTTTAAACTTTTAATCATTTGTGATTTTTATAATTTTCTAATCTTCAAAAACATTGACCCCAACAGTTGATAAATCTGGAGTAGCGTAAACTTTTAAAGTATAAAGACCAATCTCTTCTAGAAAAACCTCAAGCATTACTGTTACGCTTGCGATTTCAAAGCTTACCATTAATGGACTATTAGTGTGATTCTCTGGAATGACATAATATTCTGATATTTCATTATTAGCAAACTGGTTGAATGAAATCACTTGATCATTGGCGTGTATTTTGAACAAGTTTATGGTGTCTGGACCGATATTTTCTACACGAATTTTCATTTCTTGAATCGGTGATGTATTGGAATCATCCGATTTCGAACAGCCCAAAAGAAGTACTGTTATTAAATATACAACTAGAATTGTTTTTGTCTGCATGGATAAAGTTTTAGTTTATTCTACAATTAATTTTAAGTTCACTATTTCAGCTTTATATTGAATTCTTAAATTATAAATACCGAGCTATACTAATTTGTTTCAAGAGTCAACTCCTTAATATTGTGTTTTATTTCATTTAATATTTCTTTGCCTTGTATGTCGAAGACACTAACATTAATATGATCATAAGTATTTTTAAATTGAATTGTTGCATTATTAGAACTTGGGTTAGGGAATAGTGAAATTTGATTGACAAAATTGGTTTCTGTTACACTCAAAAGAGCGTCTCCATATACTCTCACATGTCCTGAATAAGCACCATTAGGGCTAGTATTCCATGGCGCTCCTATAGCAACAATAGTACTATTGTCACTTAAAGATACAGAAGTGCCTGAATAGTTATCAGCGGCTTCACCATCAATATCTGATCCTATTTGCATCCAAGAGTTTCCTATGTTATCATAAACCCTGACGTGCCCAGAGGCATGTCCATTACCGTTATTGTCGCCCGCTTCAATAGCTACCCTGCTTCCAATTGCAGAAATGCTTACAGCCCAACCTGAATAGTCATTGGTAGCCTCGCCTTCTAAATCTCCACTTATTTGCGACCAAGTGCCCGATATATTTTGGTGCACTTGTGTATAACCCGAATTGGAACCATTTGACCCATAAAAATGAGGCGCTCCTATAACTACAATTGTTCCATCTGCGCTTAAACTTAGCGAGTCACCTAATTCCCCATCTACAACACTGTGAATATCGTTGCCCACTTGAACCCAATTGCCTGATGTGTGATGCAATACCTTAACGAAACCTGTTTCTGTTGGGTCATCATATGATAGACTTCCAACAGCAATGATACTGCCATCCGCATTTAAACTCACAGAATTCCCAAAGGCATCATTGTCTGATATTGACGGAATAACAGACCCTATTTGGTTCCATTGACTATTTCCTAGTAATGGTATTAATAAGATAAAAAAAAGGTTTTTCGTTTCTTTTAGGGAATTAGTCAACATCATTATATATAACTTCATTTATAAAAGTTTCGCCACCATCTAAGGAGACCTGGATACCAATTTCAGAATCTGAAATTTTTCTTATTTTATATATTCCTTCACTTACCGTTTGCCCTTGCCCTGTTAGATTGCTTATTTGCATGGTCCCGGTAGACTCATTTGTCCATTGCCAATCACCAGATCCAAAAACCTCGGTACCTAAGATTACAATTTTTTGATCATACACTCCGTCTAAAGAGAATCTGACATCTGCGGTAAAGTCAGCAACATCATACCACCATTTGTTGTATAAAAATGTAAAATCTGTGCCAGAATTATTGCTGTCATCATCATTGTTACTACATCCTGTTAACATTAGACTTATAGTAATGATTAATCCAAATAATTTTAAATAGTTTTTCATAAATATGTTAGGTTTTATTTTATGATGAAAATTGATTGCATGGTCATTTTTCAATACCAAATTCATCTTTTGAATTATAAATGTATAATGGTGATCAGTGTAAAAAAAAAGTATTGAAAAAACGGTCTATTTGGTTGAATAACTGGTGTTTTTGAAATATTGCTAAAGCTTTTTAAGAATAAATGAAATGTGGTGAAAACCAAATACTCGATAGTTCCGACCGGATTTTCAATGTTTGTCAAAGCTTGTAATTTTAGATTGTAATATTGACCATATTTAATATTTAAAGTTTAAAAAAATGGTTCAAAAATTAATAAGAATTGTATTTGTTTTGATAACGACTTTTTCATTTTCACAGCAAAGTTTTCAGCATCATTATATAGACAACGAACATATCGTTGATGATGCTCATAGAGTTGAGCGAGAGTTAGTTCAAACTATAGATGGAGGATATCTATATGCCTATAGTGGTGTTAATGACAATTTTATTGTTATTAAGAAGACAAATGCCAGTGGGGAAATTGAATGGAATAAAAAAATACTGGAAAATCAATTAAGTACTTTGCGATTATTAGATGTATTGCCGGTAAAAGAGACTAATAATTATCTATTGGCATATGAAACATATAAATATGAAACAGATACAGGTTTGTCAAGGAATTTTGCTTACACAGAAATTAACCAAAACGGAGATGTTCTAAGAAAAAAATCAATTAGCAATTTTGAGGCACTAGATGTTGCTATTGCTCCTAATGGGACATATTATGTAATTGGTGGTAAACTCGAAGAGTGTAACTATATTACCAAGTTTGAACTAGTAAATTTTGATATTAATAATGATAGCAACATTATATTATCAACAGAATTAATTTATGATAATCT
>JABSPN010000232.1 GCA_013214425.1 Flavobacteriaceae bacterium
AAAAATGTCTCGTCATATTCAATTTGAAGCGAACATGACACTTTCAGGAGCCAACGCTGACAAGCGTGTAATGATGAAGCCTTCTCAACAAAAGAAAGCTTTTGCTAAATTATACAGCTTATTGGTTTGTGGTGCCGCAGTTAAATTACAAGGCAATTTAGATGCTGCTGTAACAGCTGCTGCTAACGAGTTGAAGAAAGCGGGTAGTAATGGTGTTGTAGTTACAGGTCTTCAAGATAAAGATGCTCAAACAGTTGTATTAGCAATTAACGAAGCATTAAAGAGTAAGGCATTTAGTACAGATAAGCCTCGAATGATCAGACAAGGTAGTAACGAGCAAGTTGCTGCTTTAGTCAACGATATGAAGGCGGGTAAGGTTGAAGTACTAATTATGTGTGGTGTAAACCCGTCATATACTTTACCAAATGCGGCTGATTTTAACGCTGGATTGGGAAAAACTTCTACTACAGTTGCTTTCTCTATGAAGGAGGATGAAACTTCTTCACAGTGTAGTCACATTGCTGCAGCTCCACATTACTTAGAGTCTTGGGGTGATGTAGAAATGAATAAGGGAATGATTAGCTTAATGCAGCCTACAATTAATCCTTTATTTGATACAAGACAATTCCAAGATGCTTTATTAAAGTGGACTGGTAGTTCAGTATCTTATTATGATTATTTAAAAAACCATTGGTCACAATCAACTTCTTGGAACAAAGCATTACACGATGGTGTGTTTGAATCAAACACGATTGTTGCTGCGCCTGTTGAAGGAAATATTGCTCCTGAAGTAGAAGAGGAAGTGACACAAATAAATAACAATGCAGGTCAAGCTGCTAGAAACTTAGCGAATGCTAAGTCTAATGGAATGGAGATGATCCTTTATACTAAAATAGGTATGGGAGATGGTCAACAAGCCAACAACCCTTGGCTGCAAGAATTCCCTGATCCAATTACCAGAGCTTCTTGGGATAACTACATGACTATTTCTAAAGCCGATGCAAAAGCTAAAGGGATTGAAAACTGGAATGTAGCAAACGGAGCTTTAAATGGTAGTTATGCTACAGTTGAAGTAGAGGGAGTTAAGCTTACAGTGCCAGTGATTATTCAGCCAGGTCAAGCACCAGGTACAGTAGGATTGTCCTTAGGATATGGTAGAGAGAAAGGTGGAAAAGATGAGATGTTAACAGGAGTTAATGCTTACCCTTTATATAAAAATTTCAACAATATTCAAGAGGTAACTCTAGGAAATGCTTCAGGTGAACATGAGTTTGCTTGTATCCAGTTGCACAATACCTTAATGGGTAGAGGTGATATTGTTAAAGAAACTACGCTTGATATATTTAACACAGCAACTGATGTGCAAGATTGGAATCCAATGCCAATGGTTTCTAAAGATCATGAAATGATTCCAGCAGATTCGCCAGAAGCAGATTTATGGGATTCTTTTGACCGTTCTATAGGTCATCACTTTAAATTATCAATTGATTTAAATGCCTGTACGGGATGTGGGGCTTGTGTTATTGCATGTCACGCTGAAAATAATGTGCCTGTTGTAGGTAAATCAGAAGTAAGAAGAAGTAGGGATATGCACTGGTTGCGTATTGATAGATACTATTCTTCTCAAGAAACTTTTGAAGCAGATAATAAGAAGAAAGATGGTTTCTCTGGATTATCTGAATCTCTAGGTGGATTTGGAGAAATGGAAGATCCTTCTGCTAATCCACAGGTGGTATTCCAGCCAGTTATGTGTCAGCACTGTAACCACGCTCCTTGTGAGACGGTTTGTCCAGTTGCTGCAACATCTCATGGTCGTCAGGGACAAAATCACATGGCTTATAACAGATGTGTGGGTACAAGATATTGTGCAAACAACTGTCCTTACAAAGTACGTCGTTTTAACTGGTTCTTATATAATGGTAATGACGAGTTTGATTATTATATGAATGATGATTTAGGACGTATGGTATTAAATCCAGACGTAGTTGTACGTTCAAGAGGGGTAATGGAAAAATGTTCTTTCTGTATTCAGTCTACTCAAGCGGTTATCTTAAAAGCTAAGCGTGAAGGAAGACCAGTTGCTAAAGATGAGTTTAATGATGCCTGTGCTTGTTCTGCAGCTTGTGGATCAGGAGCAATGAGATTTGGAGATGTTAATGAAGAAGGTAGCGAAATATCGAAATTAGTAAAAGACGATAGAGCATATCATTTACTTGAGCACGTTGGTACAGAGCCTAATGTTGTGTATCAGGTGAAAGTGAGAAATACGAAAGAAGTATAAATAAATAACTAAACGAATAATTAAGAGATATTATGGCGGGTCATTATGAAGCTCCTATAAGAAAACCCTTAGTAACCGGGGATAAATCCTATCACGATGTAACATTAGATATTGTTGCTCCGGTAGAAGGAAGAGCGAATAAGCAATGGTGGATTGTTTTCTCAATTGCTGCAGTAGCTTTCCTTTGGGGAATAGGTTGTATAATTTACACCATTTCAACAGGTATTGGTACTTGGGGATTAAATAAAACAGTTGGATGGGCATGGGATATCACTAACTTCGTTTGGTGGGTAGGTATTGGTCATGCAGGAACACTTATTTCTGCAGTACTATTATTATTCCGTCAAAAATGGAGAATGGCGATTAACCGTTCTGCAGAGGCGATGACAATCTTCTCGGTAGTGCAGGCAGGTTTATTCCCGTTAATTCATATGGGGCGTCCATGGTTAGGATATTGGGTAGTTCCAATTCCAAATCAATTTGGTTCTTTATGGGTTAACTTTAACTCTCCATTACTTTGGGATGTATTCGCGATCTCGACATATTTATCCGTATCATTAGTATTCTGGTGGACCTGTTTATTACCTGACTTTGCAATGGTTCGTGATAGAGCAATCAAGCCGTTCCAAAAAAGAATTTACAGTATTTTAAGTTTCGGATGGTCTGGTAGAGCAAAAGAATGGCAACGTTTTGAAGAAGTATCTTTAGTTCTTGCAGGTTTAGCAACACCACTTGTACTCTCTGTACATACAATTGTATCATTCGACTTCGCCACTTCGGTTATTCCAGGATGGCATACAACAATCTTCCCTCCGTATTTCGTTGCCGGAGCGATCTTCTCTGGATTCGCAATGGTAAACACACTTCTTATTATCATGAGAAAAGTGTGTAACATGGAAGATTATATCACAGTACAACACATCGAATTAATGAACATTGTAATCATGATTACTGGTTCGATAGTAGGTGTGGCTTATATTACAGAGTTATTTATCGCGTGGTATTCAGGGGTAGAATACGAACAATATGCATTTTTAAACAGAGCAACTGGTCCTTACTGGTGGGCATATTGGGCAATGATGACTTGTAACGTATTCTCTCCACAGTTCATGTGGTTCAAGAAATTAAGAAGAAGTATTATGTTCTCTTTTGTGATTTCTATCGTAGTAAACATAGGGATGTGGTTTGAGCGTTTCGTAATCATCGTAACATCATTACACCGTGATTACTTACCTTCTTCTTGGACGATGTTCTCTCCTACATTTATTGATATAGGAATTTTCATCGGAACGATCGGATTCTTCTTTGTGTTATTCTTATTATATTCTAGAACATTCCCTGTAATTGCCCAGGCAGAAGTTAAGACGATCATGAAATCTTCAGGAGAATTTTTCAAGAAGAGTAGAGAAGCAAATGATGGAGTAGATGTGATTCCTGCAAAACCTACCAATACAGTTTTTAACGGTTTTGATGATAATACATCAGCTAAAGCAGCAGCTCCAAAGAAAGCTGAAGAAATCGATATGGAAGCTAATAAAGAGAACTTAAGTGCTTTATTAGGAACTATCGGAACATTCGATTCAGTGACGCAACAAGCAGACGATTTAAAGAAAATAAATGGTATTGGGCCAGTAATGGAGAAAACATTAAACCAGATTGGCATCTATACTTTTGCACAGGTAAGCAAAATGACAGAAAACGAATACAATTTATTAGATTCTATAACAGGTTCTTTCCCAGGTAGAGCACAGCGTGACGATTGGGCAGGACAAGCAAAAAAATTAATTAGTTAATTATGGCATCAAAGGTAATTCAAGCAATATATACCGATGACGATTTACTACTTAAAGCAGTTAAGGAAGTAAAGGCAAAGCATCATCATATTGAAGAGATTTATACTCCTTTCCCAGTACACGGTCTAGACAAGGCTATGGGATTACCAGGAACAAGAATAGCTATTTGTGCATTCTTGTATGGATTGGTGGGGTTATCAGTTGCGATCACCATGATGAATTTCATTATGATTGAAGACTGGCCACAAAACATTGGAGGTAAACCAAGTTTCAGTTACTTAGAGAACATGCCAGCGTTCGTTCCAATCATGTTCGAGCTTACTGTGTTTTTTGCAGCTCATTTAATGGTAATTACTTTCTATATGAGAAGTAAATTATGGCCATTTAAAAATGCTGAAAATCCAGACCTAAGAACAACAGATGATCACTTCTTAATGGAAGTTACTGTTGGTGACAACGTGAACGAACTAAAGAATTTATTAGCAGAGACAGGTGCTGTTGAAGTAAACTTAACTGATAAGAAGCATTAAGGAATATGAAAAGCTTAGTTAAAATAACATTTTTGATTGGTTACGTAGTTTTATTCGCATCATGCCAGGATAAAAGAAAACCAAATTATCAATTCTTTCCTAATATGTACGAATCTGTAGGATACGAAACATATTCGGAAGTTAATGGAGTGCCTTACGGAGATTATGTGAGTAGAATGGAGGCACAAGCACCAGTTGATGGAACAATTAAAAGAGGATGGCAACCTTTTGAATATGCAAATGATTCATTAGGGACTGCAATGGCAAAGGTTAACTTAAAAAGTCCAATCATGCCAACTCCTGAAAACTTAGCTAAAGGAAAAGAACTGTATAATATTTATTGTTCTGTCTGTCACGGATCTAAAGGAGACGGACAAGGAAATTTAGTGAAGAGAGAAAAATTCTTAGGGGTGCCTAAATATAATGACTCATCAAGAGCAATCACTCAAGGAAGTATTTATCATACGATTTACTATGGTAAAAATGCAATGGGATCGCATGCTGGGCAATTAAATGAAATGGAGCGTTGGCAAGTAACGCTTTATGTTGAAGATCTTAAGAATAAATTAAAATAAGTAAAGAAGACTAGAAAGAATTAACTATGTATACGTTTTCAAATAGATTAAAAATTACTTCAATAGTATTTATTATTCTTGGAGCACTTATGTGGGGTTGGGGATATTATTCTAACCATCATAATGTAGAGCATGTTGAAGAATATCTTGCTGCAAAAGAAGGAGCTCACGGTTCTCATTCTGAAGCTGGAACTGCTCATCATGGTGAAGAAAAATCTCATGATGAAGATGCTCAAAAAGAACATGATAAACACATTGAGCATGTTAAGCATGGATTACATAACAAGCCTTGGTCTGCTTTATATGTTGCTGCTTTCTTCTTTATGATGATTGCTCTAGGAACCTT
>JABSPN010000233.1 GCA_013214425.1 Flavobacteriaceae bacterium
TTAAAACTTTTTAAACGAGCACTCATTAGAGTCGGTATCAAGAAAAACGCCACACTTCATACACTGAGGCACAGTTTCGCGACTCATTTGTTAGAAGAAGGTGTAGGAATTGTTCACATAAAAAATAATTAGGATAGTAGTATCAGAACAACACAAATTTATACGCACGTAACTAACAAAAGCTTAATTTGCATTAAAAGCCCATTTGAAACATTATAGTACCCCATGATACAATTAACACGAAAATTGATTTTATATTAACCCTTTTGATGTAAATCAAAAAAAGGGCTTATTTTTGTTAGCATTCAATAAAAAAACATCATGAAATACCATCCTATAAGCTCTAGTTTATTCGTTAAGAACAGACAAAATTTTATGGCCAAAATGAAGCCTTCTAGTATTGCTGTTTTTAATAGTAACGATATCTATCCAATTAGTGCAGACAGCACAATGCCATTTGAGCAACACCGGGATATCTTTTATTTATCTGGTGTAGATCAGGAAGAAAGTATTTTAGTGATGTTTCCAGATGCTCCGAAATCAGAGCATAGAGAAATCCTATTCTTAAAAGAAACGAATGAACATATCGCTGTTTGGGAAGGTGAAAAACTTACTAAAGAAGCTGCTTTTAATACTTCAGGAATAAAAACTGTGTATTGGTTACAAGATTTTGAGCGTATTTTTGCTGAAATCATGGCACTATGTGATACGGTTTATGTCAATACCAATGAACATTACCGAGCTAATGTTGAAACTGAAACTCGCGAAGATCGCTTTACTAAATGGTGGAAAAACAAATATCCTTCACATAGCGTTGCTAAAAGTAACCCTATTTTACAACGATTACGTTCTGTAAAAGATCAACTAGAATTAGAGTTAATTCAAACAGCTTGTAATATTACCGAAAAAGGATTTAGAAGAATTTTAAACTTCGTACAACCTGGAGTTTGGGAGTATGAAATTGAAGCTGAATTCATCCATGAATTTTTAAGAAATCGTTCGAAAAAGTTTGCCTATACTCCTATTGTTGCTTCAGGTAAAAATGCGAACGTATTACACTACATTGAAAACAACCAGCAGTGTAAAGATGGTGATTTATTATTATTAGATGTAGGAGCAGAATATGCAAATTATTCTAGCGATATGACCAGAACTATCCCAGTAAACAGACGTTTTACTGATCGCCAAAAAAAAGTTTACAATGCCGTAAATCGCGTAAAGAATGATGCCACAAAAATGCTAGTTCCTGGTGTGATTTGGTCAGATTATCATGTAGAAGTTGGTAAGTTAATGACTTCTGAATTATTAGGTTTAGGATTAATTGATAAAGCCGATGTGCAAAATGAAGATCCGAATTGGCCCGCCTACAAAAAATACTTCATGCACGGAACCTCTCACCATATGGGATTGGATACGCATGATTATGGATTATTACACGAACCGATGCAAGCCAACATGGTCTTTACCGTAGAGCCTGGAATTTATATTCCAGATGAAGGCTTCGGAATTCGTTTAGAAGACGATGTGGTGATTCAACCAAGCGGGGAACCGTTCAACTTAATGAGGAATATCCCAATTGAAGCAGACGAAATAGAAGACATTATGAATGCATAAAAAAAGAGGCCAATGGCCTCTTTTTTATTGTTATTATCTCGGTATTTAATTCTCTTTATGAGTAGCAAAAGAGATAAAGTTCATTACGATGAAAATGATAAAAGCAGGAATAAACCATCCAAATCCGTTACTAGCTAAAGGAATATTGTCGATTAAACTCGCTACAGATTCTTTTGTTGAGGGTATGTGATTCAGCATATCAGGAATACTAAATAGCATAGTAACAAAAGTTACCGCTCTAAACACAATTGGGCTTGTCCACTTATCATTTAGTGAGTTCATCAAAATGAAGACTATCGTAATAGGATAAATCACCATTAAAACAGGAATTGCTATTACTATAATTGAATGGAAGTCTAGCTGTCCAACAATAATACCAAATAACCAGGCAATAATAGCTGTAGCAATAAATGCTTTTTGGGAATTAAATAATCCTTTGAAATAATCGGCGGTTCCAGTTGTAATTCCTACTGCAGTTGTAAAACAGGCTAAAGAGACTAATACACTTAAAAAAGTAGTTCCTATATTGCCTAAAGTTTTAGAACTAATACCTCTTAAGAAATCCGGATAGGTGATATCAGCAGAAAATTCAGAACTAAATAAGGCTCCCTGTAATATCAATCCGGTATATATTAATGCTAATCCACTACCAGCAATAAGTCCTGTTTTTATCAATATCTTTTTCTTATCCTCATAACTGGTATATCCTTTTAAGTTTAAGGATATGATGATCACGCCTCCTATTAATAATCCTCCCAAAGTATCAAACGTTTGGTATCCTTCCAAGAACCCTCTAAAAAAGGGCGTCTGACTCTCAGCATAATGATACATTTCAGGATGATCCGCAAAAGTTCCAATCCCAATGATCAGCAATAAAATCCCAACAATTAATGGCGTCAAAAACTTTCCTATATAATGAAGAATTTTAGCTCTTTTAACGACAAATAAAAAGACCAAAGCAAAATAGATGGTACTGGTCAAAAGCGAGGAAGTTTCAAAATAAGGTGCTACGGCCATTTCATGGGTCAATGCTGCCGTACGCGGATTGGGAATTGCAATCGATATCAAATAGATAATCACACAAAATACGACACTGAATATGGGCGATACTTTCTTTCCAAAATCGTACATGGTACCTTGCAATCGAGCATGAGCATATATGGCTAAAATAGGGAGCACAACGCCAGAGAGAATAAATCCAATGGTCACCCATCCCCAGGTATCGCCAGCTTTTAATCCCAGTAATGGTGGTAAGGTTAAATTTCCTGCTCCGAAAAACATCGAAAACAAGGCTAAACCAATAATGAAATAATCTCTTTTATTTTGTGGCATGCTCATCTATATTTGCACTTTAAATGTACTAATAATATGCACATACACCATAAAGGAGCAATAATTTCTTTTTCTGATGAAGGTTCAGGTTCTGTACTTGTTTTATTGCATGGGTTTCTTGAAAACTCAAGCATGTGGAACCAACTTAAACCAAAACTAATTGAGCGCTACAGAGTTATTTCAATTGATTTGTTAGGGCACGGAAAAACAGAATGTTTAGGTTATGTACATAGCATGGAACAAATGGCTGAAGCCGTTGAAGCCGTATTACATCATTTAAAAATAAGACGAAGTGTGTTTGTAGGACATTCTATGGGAGGTTATGTAGCACTTGCTTTTGCTGAAAAACAACCCGATAGTGTAAAAGGTTTAGTCTTATTAAACTCTACAACCAGAGCCGATTCTAAAGAACGAAAAATCAATAGAGACAGGGCCATAAAAGCAGTTAAAGTAAATCATAAAAGCTTTGTTAGAATGGCCATAAGCAATCTATTTAGGCCTAAAAACAGAACTATTTTTAGTGAGGCAATAAAAGTCGTTAAAAAAGAAGCTTTACAAACTCCTCTTCAGGGAATTGTCGCTGCTCTTGAAGGCATGAAAATACGTGAAGATCGCGAAGCTTTACTTCATTTCTCTCCCTATCAAAAATTAATGATTATTGGTAAAAAAGATCCTGTTTTAAATTTTGAAGAATCTATAGAACAGGCCAATCAGGCAGGTATTGAAACAGTAATACTTCCCGATGGTCATATGAGTCATATAGAAAACCACGAGGAAGTATCAGAGGCTTTATTATCTTTTATTAAGAGTTGTTAAGACTTATTTCCCCGGAAAATCTGCTTTGCGCTTTTCTAAAAAGGCTGTAGTTCCCTCTTTAAAATCTTCTGTTCCAAAGCATACACCAAACTGAGTGATCTCTGTCTGATATCCATTAACTCCATCTATATAATTATCATTGATACATTTAATCGCATGACCAATTGCTACAGAAGAATTACGCATAATTTTTCCTGCAATTTTATTAGCTAAAGGCAATAATTCTTCCTGACTCGTTACATGGTTCACTAATCCGTAAGATAAAGCGTCTTCTGCAGAAATCATACCCGCAGTCATCACCATTTCCATGGCCCTTCCTTTACCAACTAATTGAGGTAAACGCTGTGTTCCTCCGTATCCTGGAATCACTCCTAAAGACACTTCTGGAAGACCCATTTTAGCATTATCACTAGCCACTCTAAAGTGAGAAGCCATTGCTAATTCTAATCCGCCACCTAAAGCAAAACCATTGACGGCAGCAATAACTGGTGTCGATAAATTTTCAATAAAAGAGAATAAGATTTCTTGTCCGTTTCGTGCTAGTTCAGCTCCTCTCTCAACAGAGAAATCAGCAAATTCTGCAATATCAGCTCCTGCTACGAACGCTTTTTCACCGCTACCAGTTATAATAATAACTTTGGTTTCAGCATCTTCATGTAACGCTTTGAAGGCTTCATGTAATTCTTGAATGGTAGCTTTGTTTAGCGCATTAAGTTTTGATGGTCTGTTAATCGTAACCGTTGCAACACCATTTTCTTGAGCGACTAATATATTTTCGTAGTTCATTATTTCCTGAAGTTTTTAATGGACTACAAATGTAGGGAATCGGGATATAAAAATGAAAGTGAATCTAAACCTTTGGAATCCTGACCATAAAAATTGTTCCGAGATCTTTTTGAGAAGTAAACGTGAGCGATCCTTTATAGGTTTCAATAATCTTTTTAACCATAGGTAGTCCCAGACCCATTCCACTGGTTTTTGTTGTAAACTTAGGTTCAAATATTTTAGATTTATTTTCTTCTGAAATACCAATACCATTATCTGAAACGGCAATCACAACATCTTGCGCTTCCTCTCTCACTGAAATCACAACGCTAGGTTCTCGTACTTCAGATTTAGCCTGAATGGCATTTTTAACTAAATTGGTGACGACTCGAATTAATTGTGTTCGGTCAAACTCAGCGATAATGGCTTCTTTTTCAGCATTAAATACAATGTAATGTTCATTAAAAATATCTAAGGCTAATCGAACCACCTCAACAATATTCAATGTTTCATTTTTTTGAGCGGGCATCTTGGCAAAACTTGAAAAAGCTGAAGCAATAGAACTCAATGTATCGATTTGTTGAATTAACGTTTTTGAATATTCGGCTACTTTTTCGTGAATATTTGGATCTTCAGGATTAAATTTTCTTTCAAAACTTTGAACCGATAAGCGCATCGGTGTTAAGGGATTTTTAATCTCATGTGCCACTTGTTTTGCCATTTCTCTCCAGGCTTGTTCACGCTCACTTGTAGCCAGTTTTACTGCACTTTCCTCCAATTCATCTATCATACTATTGTAGGCTGCAATAAGTTGCTTGATTTCATCAGTGGCGTCGACATCAATTTTGGTATTTCGCTTTTCCAGTCTTGTCTGAGTTAAACGATCACTAATAGCTTTTAGAGATCTTGTGATAGATTTTGACAGGAAATAAGCCAACGCAACAGCCATGACAAACATCAGAATG
>JABSPN010000234.1 GCA_013214425.1 Flavobacteriaceae bacterium
GTTCTTTCTGATCGATTTAGACAATAAAGTATAGAGTTCTTTATGTGTTTTATTCGTGATGCTTTTACGGTGCTTTTTCATGGTTTTTTGATCATCGCGTTTCGCAGGTCCCGTTTGTGCATTATGTGGTGATAAACTTACTATTTTTTCTGAAGTTTCGAGAATTAAAGGTTTTAAAATGTCAAATGAAAGTTCATGTTCAGTACAAATTTCATGACCAATAGCATATAAGTGATTAACAAAATTGCAAACAAAAACCGCAGCTAGATGTAAAGCTTTACGTTGTTTAGAGTTGATCTCCTGAACATCATTGCTAATGCTATTAGCGAGTTTTTTTAACATCAATAAATCCTCTTTATGTTCAGCTTCAAGACAAATAGGGATGGAAGAGAAATCAACATTTTTTTCTTTAGAAAAGGTTTGAAGCGGATACAGCACCCCTTTTCTGTTTTGATCATTTAATTTTTTGATTGAAGTCGACCCAGAGGTGTGTACAACCAATCTGTTTTTAAAAGTCAATTTATTGGATAATTCAGTTATGGCATCATCTGATACAGCAATGACATAAAGATCGGCCTCTTTGAGTTCTGTAAGACAATCTGTTTTAGCTATATCTTTTGGGAACTTATCAAGTGAAGCAAATGATCTGTTATAGATTTGAATCAGGTTGATCTCATCTGATTTCAAAAAAGTTTCTGATAGATGATACGACACATTTCCACCGCCAAGTAAAACAACAGTAATCATATGGCTAAAATAAGCCAAAGTTGTGTGTCGTGGAAGAAGAATTTAAAATATCTTTACGACATGCTATCAGATATAAAAAATAGAGACGATGTGTATCTTTTGGTCACTTCCTTTTATTGCGAAGTAAGAAAGGATGAAGTTTTAGGGCCTATTTTTAATAGTTTGATAAACGACTGGAAACATCATTTTGATCATTTAACTGATTTCTGGGAGAGTCAATTATTTATGGTGAACACCTTTAAAGGAAATCCCTTGAAGAAGCATCAGCAAGTCGATGAGCAAGCTGGAGGAGTGATTACAGAACTTCATTTTGGTATTTGGTTAAATCACTGGTATCAGACCCTCGATAAATTGTTTTCAGGAGAAAAAACTCAGTTAGCAAAAAACAGAGCACGTAATATGGGAACCTATATGTATCTTGAGATTTTTAAAGCCAGGGAATAAGTCCAATATTTTATGAATTTTGGCGCTTTGAATCGCTAAAAAATAGCTATTTTTGCATTAGATTTTACTCACTAGGTAAAACACTTATCCGAAATTTTTATGAAAGAAAAAATTGCCAAAATTCTATTCTCTACACGTTTGATGGCTGTTTTATTTATTGTTTTCGCTGTATCTATGGCAGTGGGAACATTTTTAGATGCCGAATATGAAAGACCTCCCTCTCCCTACACAAACGTAATTATCTATAAAAGTTGGTGGTTTGAATTAATCATGATTTTGTTTGTTATTAATTTTATCGGAAATATTTTCCGCTTTAGATTGGTTCAACAGAAAAAGTGGTCTGTTTTGACCTTACATTTATCTTTTATCCTGATTTTGTTAGGGGCTGGTATCACACGCTATATTGGTTTTGAAGGAGTAATGCCTATTCAGGAGGGACAATCGAATAACAAAATTCTTTCAGATGAGATTTATTTAACGGCTTGGGTTGATGGTGATGTAAATGGAAATCCGATGAGAAGGAAATTGGAAAAGAATTTAATTCTTTCTGAACGATTGGAAGATGGATGGTTGTACAATAACCATTTTAAAATTGACAGTGACTTTAACCAACAACCTTTCTCAATTGAATATGTAAGTTTTAAAAACGGAGCAGAAGAAGTAACGCGTTTTAAATATGATAAAGAAGGAGAACGTTATTTACATTTTGTAGAGAGTGGTTCTGGACATCGTGAAGATCATTATATAAGAGCAGGTCAAACATTAAACATTCATAATGTTTTGGTGTCATTTGAAGCTCCAGAGGTTCAGGGATCAATTAGTATTTTTACTGAAAATGATACGCTGAGAATACGATCGCCTTTTGAGGGATCTCGTATGGAAATGAGAACTCAAAAGCAATTTGAAATCAAGAAAGATTCTGTGCAGAATTTTGAGTTGTTGTCTTTACATCAATTAGGCGGATTAGGATTTGTTGTTCCTGATAACATAATGACAGGAGCACCCACAAAAGATATTATTTATACATCTGAAGCTACAGAAGATGCGTTAACGGTTAGCTTGTCAAACGGAACCGAAAGCAAAGAAGTAACCTTATTAGGAGGAAAAGGAATTGTCAATGAAATGAAAGACATTGAATTAGGAGATTTACAGTTCCATTTATCCTACGGGTCAAAAGAAATCGACATTCCTTTCAATGTACAGTTAAATGATCTTATCGCTGAACGTTACCCAGGTACAGATCCAAATGAGTTTAACGTTGGATTTAAATCATATGAAAGTCAGGTAACTATTTTAGAAGAAGGTAAAGATCCTACCAATGAGCGTATTTATATGAATAATGTCTTAGACCGTTCAGGATATAGATTTTTTCAGGCATCGATTAATTTCTCAACAGGAGAAAGAAAAACTAAAAACGATCCAGACATCACTATTTTATCTGTTAACCATGATTTCTGGGGAACCTGGGTGACCTATATAGGCTATTTCTTACTGTATTTAGGATTAATGCTGATTTTATTTGATAAAAAAACACGTTTCGGATTCCTTGAAAGACAGCTCAGTAAAATTAAAGAGAAGAAAAAGACCTTATCGGTAATTGTCATATTGTTAATGACAGGTTTTGCATCAGCTCAAAATATGCTTCATGAAAAACTTCCGGAGCAGGAAGTGATTCAAATCATTCAGGAGAGAGCTTTCCCTAAAGAAGAGGCTGCTAAGTTTGGTGAGCTGATGATTCAAGATGTAGGAGGAAGGTTTAAACCAGTAAATACCTATGCGTCAGAATTGTTAAGAAAAGTAAGTAAACGAGATACTTATCATGGCTTAGATGCCAATCAGGCTTTATTGTCAATGATACAGAATCCAAGACTTTGGTTTGATGCTCCGGTGATCAAGCTTAAACGAGGGAATGACAGTATTAGAAAGATACTAGAGTTACCTCTGGATGCAAAATACGCAGCGATTTCCGATTTCTTTACAGGTGACGGTCAAATGAAGGTAACAACTCAGGAGTTAACAGATGCCTCATCTACAAATAAGCCTAATGCGTTTCAAAAGGATTTAAAGCGTTTCTATCAAGACCAACAATTATTGTCACAAGCCTTAACAGGTAGTTTAATTCGTATTTATCCGATTCCTGGAGATGATAATGATAAATGGGTTTCTCCATTAGAAATACAAGACCTGGATTTTGGTCCTCAAAGCGAAGCGATTAAATTACTTTTTCCGTCTGGTTATTTTGATATGTTAATCAAGAAAGATTATGACAAAGCCGATAAAATTTTAGTTGGATTAAAAGAGTTGCAAAAAGCCTATAGTGGAGATGTATTGCCTTCTGAAGATAAAATCAAAACCGAAATCACCTACAATAGAATCGATATCTTTAAGAAATTATACCGTTACTATTTACTATTCGGAGGCTTAATGTTTTTCTTTTTGATATGGCAAATCTTCTTAGATAAGAAGTTCATTAGAGCTATTATAAATTTATTCAAAGGAATTATGTGGTTATTATTCTTGACACATGTCTTCGGATTAATTGTAAGATCCTATTTATCGGGTCACGCGCCATGGAGTGACGCTTATGAGTCGATGATTTATGTGGCTGCTGCAACCATGTTATTTGGTTTACTCTTTGGAAGAAAATCTAATATGACGATTGCCTCAACGACTTTTGTTGTCTCGATGATTCTATTCTTTGCTCATGAAAATTGGGTAGATCCTGCAATTGCTAATCTACAGCCTGTTTTGGATAGTTATTGGTTAATGATCCACGTAGCGGTTATTGTAGGGAGTTATGGACCATTTGGATTAGCCGCTATTTTAGGTTTAGTAACCTTGTTGTTAATGATGTTAACGACTAAAAAGAATAAGGAACGTATGAACCTTAATGTAAAAGAACTGATGACCATTATTGAAATGGCTATGACCATAGGTTTAGTGATGTTGACTATCGGAAACTTCCTGGGTGGACAATGGGCTAATGAGTCTTGGGGACGTTATTGGGGATGGGATCCGAAAGAAACTTGGGCTTTGATTAGTATTATGGTCTATGCTTTTGTGATACACATGCGATTAGTTCCAGGCTTAAAAAGCAGATGGTTGTTTGCTTTAATGTCTGTCTTGGCTTTTGGATCGGTATTAATGACATACTTTGGAGTAAACTTCTGGCTAACAGGATTACACTCCTATGCTTCTGGAGATCAAATTATTTCTGTAGATGTTGCTTATCAACTCATCGGGTTTGTAATTGCCTTTGGATTACTAGCTTATTTTACCGGTTATAAAAGGCATTATATTAAGTAGAAAAAATAATATCCCACAACGAGTCGTTTTTTTGTGAATTAATATCTGATATATTACATATTACTGTCTCTTTTTATACCTTTAGAGGGTAATTATGTAGATTATGAATTCAATACATCAATTTGTTGTGAAAGATATTGCTGGTAAAGCGTTTGATCTTTCTAGTTTATCAGGAAAAAAAATTATGATTGTCAATACAGCTTCTGAATGTGGCTTGACTCCTCAGTACGAACAATTAGAAGAATTATATCAGAATTTTAAAGAAAAAGACTTTACCATTATAGGTTTTCCGGCCAACAACTTTGGAGCTCAGGAACCCGGTACTGATGAACAAATCGCAACGTTTTGTCAAAAGAATTACGGAGTGAGTTTCCCGATGATGAGTAAAATATCAGTAAAGGGAGAGGATATTCATGAATTGTATCAGTTTTTAACTCAAAAAACTCAAAATGGGGTAACTGATAGTGAGGTTACATGGAATTTTCAAAAGTACTTATTGGATGGTTCAGGTCAATTAGTGAAGCATTTGGCTCCAACAGTTTTGCCAATAGATGAGGAAGTTGCTAATTGGATAAATAGTTAGTTATGAGTAAAGGATTTAATACCATTTGCACCCATGTAGGTGAAATTAAGGATGAACAATTTAAAGGAGCTATTTCTCCCTTATATATGGCTTCTTCTTATGCTTTTGATGATGTTGAGGTTAAACGTTATCCACGATATTTTAACACGCCAAATCAAGAAGCTTTAGGAAAGAAAATAGCCGCATTAGAAAAGGCAGAAGCTGGGATGATTTTTGGTTCAGGAATGGCTGCAATGAGTACGTGTTTAATGGCTTTTTTAGGAAAAGGAGATCACGTTGTGCTTCAGAATGCTTTGTATGGAGGAACACATAACTTGATTATAGAAGAGTTTCATAAGTTTGGTATTGAACATACCTTTACGGAAGATTTGTCTATTTCATCATTTGAGAAAGTTATTCAGAAGAATACC
>JABSPN010000235.1 GCA_013214425.1 Flavobacteriaceae bacterium
GCGGACTTAAAGCATTCAAAGTAGCTCCGCCAACATGGTATACTTCTGATGTACCTACATAATAGATTTTCTTACCAGTATTCTGGATTCTCCAACATAAATCAATTTCCTCCTGATGCGCGAAAAAATCGGAATCAAAACCTTGATGTTCATGATACGTTTCAGATTTGATAAACAAACAAGCCCCAGAAGCCCAAAAAATAGGACAGGTATCGTTGTATTGTCCAGTATCAGTTTCTATAGTATTGAAGAGTCTTCCGCGGCAATAAGGATAACCATATTTATCGATTAATCCTCCACCAGCTCCAGCATATTCAAATTTCGTTTTATCCTTGTAGTCAATTAATTTGGGTTGTATCGCGACAATGTCAGGATCTGAATTGAATGTTTCTATGATAGGAACCAACCAATTTTCAGAAACTTCTATATCAGAGTTTAAGAGACAGTATACATCGGCATCAATATGATGTAAGGCATCATTATAGCCTTTGGCATAACCGCCATTCTCTTTATTGATGACGAGTTTTACTTCGGGATAATTCTCTTTAACAAAGGGTAAAGAGTCATCTGTAGATGCATTATCAGCTACATAAACCGTTGCTTCTTTAGAAAAAGAAGTGACAGAAGGCAAAAAAGATTCTAGTAGTTTTCTTCCGTTCCAGTTTAATATGACAATGGCAAGTTTCACGATTTCTTTTTGTACTTCGGAAGAGCTCTTAGAAAATCATAGGCTTCCTTATCAAAATTCATTTTGCAATAATAGTGATTTAGTCCGTTTGTTAGCATTAAATGATCGGCTTTTAGGATAAAATTGTATCGGGCAATTTGATCAAAAGTATCTTGAGTGATCTTTATTTTAGCCGATTTACATTCAACTAACACATTAATTGTTCCGTCTGGATGATACACAACAATATCATAACGTTTACTTAAATCATTAATTTTTAATTCCTTTTCAACGTTAATTAAAGACCTGGGATAGTTTTTTTCTTGAATTAAGAATTGTATGCAGTGTTGACGTACCCATTCTTCAGGAGTTAGAACAATAAATTTTTTCCTGACTTCATCAAATATACTGAGCTTATTTTCTTTATTTTTGAAACGAAATTGATATGTTGGGAAAGCGAGTTCTTGCACCCTGCAAAGGTATCAAAAAATGATTCTACTTCATGGATGAAGTTAAACAGATTGTAGCTAGTATAAAATCAGGAAATACCAAGCCTATTTATTTTTTAATGGGAGAGGAACCCTATTATATAGATGCCATTACTTCTTATATAGAAAACAATGTTTTAGCTGAAGAAGAGAAAGGTTTCAATCAAATGGTGCTTTACGGTCGAGATGTTAGCATTGAGGATATAGTATCGAATGCCAAACGTTTTCCTATGATGGCTGAGAAGCAGGTAGTGATTGTAAAAGAAGCTCAAGAACTGAGTAGAACAATTGAAAAGTTAGAACCTTATGCTGCCAATCCCCAACCTTCAACAGTTTTAGTACTTTGCTATAAATATAAAACTCTTGACAAGCGAAAAAAACTGTATAAAACAGTCAAGAAATCAGGAGAATTATTTGAAAGTAAGAAATTATACGATAATCAGGTTCCTGATTGGATCAGAAGAGTTTTAGCAGGAAAGCAATATAAGATTGCTCCGAAAGCCTCACAGATGCTTGTAGAATTTCTAGGAACAGATTTGGGTAAGATTAATAATGAGCTTCAAAAATTGCAATTGATTATTCCCAAAGGAAGTGAGATTACACCAAAACATATTGAGGACAATATTGGAATTAGTAAAGACTATAATAATTTTGAATTGCGTAAAGCAGTAGGGGAGCGAGATGTTTTAAAAGTCAACAGGATTATTAATTATTTTGCTCAAAATCCTAAGGATAATCCTACTGTAGTTACGATCTCACTCTTATATAATTTTTTTTCTTTGCTCCTTCAGTATCATGCTTTGGCAGATAAGTCACAGATGAGTGTTGCTAAGGCTTTAAAGGTGAACCCATATTTTGTAAAAGAATATCAATTAGCAGCAAGAAACTACCCAATGAAAAAGGTAAGTCAGGTTGTAGGATTATTAAGAGATGCTGATGTTAAAAGTAAAGGAGTAGGAGCTTCTAATTTACCTCAGGGAGATTTGCTTAAGGAATTACTTTTTAAGATCACACACTAATTATCGATAGCGACCGTACATAACCATTCTATTATTTCTTTTTCCTTAACTGGTAAACATTTTGCTGAAGCTATACAGTTATACATGTGGACTATAGTGGCTAAATATTTTCTAGATATATGCAACATATCAGCATATTCTTTTACCAAATGAATTTTTCTAAAATGTTCCTCAACCAATAAATTATATTTTCATAAGATATCAAGATCTTCCCCCGATGAGTCTGGATCGAACAAGTATTCTTTAGAAATCCTAGTCGACATGATAAGGAGTCTTTTTAATAAAACACGTAACATTTCTCCTATTATATGATCTGTTATTTTAAACTCTTCTTCAAAGAACATAGATAGGAGTTTAAATTTTTCAATTTCCTCACCTATTAAACCTACCATGGGTGGTACAGAACAACCATAAAATAGAAACCCCTTGCAAGAAACTTCTTTATCTTGATCTCAGACACAATAAAATTCTCGATTAAATGAAAAATTAAGTGTTCCAGTTGTGAAGGGATCTATTCTTAATTTGTTGTAGGGTATACAGAATAGGAGGTGATTATGTTTTATTTTATAGTCATAATCGTCTATCCCAATATTGATGTCATTATCTTTGCCCAAATAATATTAAAATAATTACCTTTTACTAATACTTCATCGAAAGAAGCACAATTAAAATCAGTTAAAATAAATTTAGTTTCAGAGAAAAAATCGTTATAAACATGTTTCATTTGGGAGTAGTATAGGCTATGTCTAGTTATATTACAAATTCAGTAATTCCAATCCAAATTTAGAGTATAAGTTATAGAGTTATAATGGATGTTTTTCACATACTTTGGAATATTGTTAAACAAACAACTAAACCTAAATTAGCTAAAAGGGTTTTATTGCTATCTTTTTCATTCTCTTAAAGTTAGTTTCTCAAGTAAAAAGTTAATTGTTAAAGATCGGTTAAACTTCTTTCACAGAACTTAAGGCTGACATACTTTTGTCTTGTTTTATTAGGGCTATATATAAAACAACTAAAAGCATTTTAGTGCTTTTAAAAAATAGTTTAGTTGGTTATTGGAGAAGCTGTCTTTTTTAGACAGCTTCTTTATTTTTTGAGTATTGAGGAATAAAAAAACCGTCTAGATTTTCTAGACGGTTTTTTAAATTTATAGTTGGAAGCGATTATTCTACAACAATACGCTTTGTACTTCTTTGTTTACTATTTCCTAAACTAACTATGTAAACTCCACTAGACATGTAAGACATATTTAAGTTATATTCATAACCTAATCCAGTTTCGTTACTTAAGCTATAATTAAATACTCTTTGACCTAACATGTTAGTCACTGTCAGTACTAAAGGATCAGTAATTTCAGTTGTTGGTAAAGAAACATGGAATTGATCATTACCTTGATTAAGGATAATTAAATCACCACCTCCAAGTGTATTATCATCTACACCAAGAGCACTAGTGCCACACAATTGAAGCGTCCAGTCATTGATTTGACCACCATCACCGTTGGCAAAGTCAGTAATTCTAAGCGTCCAATCTCCTACAGAGTTTTCACCATCAAAGTCACTTAAGTTTCCATCAGGAGTCCAAGACCCAGTAAATGGAGGTGTTCCAGCAGTAATTGGTCCTGCAGCTTCATCATCAAATACAGTATCTACGAAGTTATCACTGTTACCATTAGTTTGGTTGAATAACACAACTTCTGTAGCAGCTGGAGAAATTAATCTAATTTCTAAATCTCCAACCCAAGTATGGTCGATATTAACAGTTACATTAACATCATCAATAGTAATATCATCTGTGTATGTAAGAGTAGCATCAGTTACATCTCCAAGATTTGGTCCAACAGGTTGAACAGTATTATCTGTTTCGTTGAAACAAGTGAAGTTTACTACTGTTCCATTAACACTGTTATTACCAACTACAGAATCTGTAGCTAATTCAGTTTGTGCAACTAATGCATAAGAACCTACAGCAGAGAAATCACCTTGTGTAGTGAATGTGAATGGAATAGAAGCTCCAGGCGCAACTGGTCCAGTTACATTTTCTACAACTGGAGGGTTCCCGTCAATAGAGTATGATACATTAAAGTTAGACTGCGAAACAGCACCAAAGTTTTCAATAGTAATAGAAATACTTTCTATTCCTAATCCTTGACCACTCAAAGGTCCAGTAATAGCTGTAACTCCTATGTCATTAGCAAAGATGTGAGTGACATCTTCGTTGTATGGATCATTAGCAGTATCTTCATCACCTACTAAGTTTGTAGTAGCTGCAATGTTATAAGTTTGACCTTCAGTAGAAAAATCACCAGTTCCAGTAAATGTATAATCGAATGTTCCACCAGGAGTAATTGTTCCAGCATATACTTCGTCTACAGAAGTACCTCCATCAATATTGTATGATACAGGAATGTTTGAAGCATCAGCTGTTCCAAAGTTACGAATAGTAACTGTTACGTTTTCAGAAGCCGTTAAAGTTCCGTCTACTGGAGCAGTAATATCAATAATACCTACATCGTTAGTGAAGTTAGGAGCGATTTGGAAACGTCCAACAACATCAGCTCTGGCAGGGCCAGTTGCTGACATATATTCATTAATGAAATACATTCTCTTATAATCAGAAGGGTCAATATCACATTTACCATAATCTCCATAACGCTCAGAACCTGGTATATTAGCAGCACCAGCAGCGATTAATTGAGGAGCAATAGTCATTGATCCTAATGGGTCTGTAGATAATCTACCTGTATAATAACTAGAAACGAATTGATCTGGACCATTACCAGTAGCATTGTTACCCATGGCAGAGAATCCCATACCAATGTTTCCTTGTGTATCGATCATCATACTACCATGCCAGTAGTGTGTACCGTCAACAGAAGCGAATGTCCCTTCTTGGTGCATTGTCCAAGGCATACCATCAGCAGTTTGACGGAATTCATACCAACGAAGAGCAGCTTGCTCACCAGCAGTAGGATCTACATCAATAACAAAAGTGAATACACACATGTTATATCCAGGCATTTTTTTGTATTGAGCTTGGTTCATTACAATTCCTTGTAGCGCATCAATATCTTGTCCTCCTGGTTGTGTTAAGTTATTAAAAGCAGTTCCATCAAAAATAGATGTAAAAGCAGTTACGTTAACTTCTTGTGGAGTAGAAATTGTAGAGTTTGCAGGTGTGTCGAAATCAACGTCTAAATCCCAAAATTTAATATGGTCTGTAGTTACACCAGCATAAGCATCATCTTGGTAGAATACTACTGTAGCGTTTCCAGCAGCAGG
>JABSPN010000236.1 GCA_013214425.1 Flavobacteriaceae bacterium
TCTTTTATATAGTTAAGGTTTATTAAAAACGAGCGGTGTGGTTTGTAAAATTCGGAATGAGATTTCAATAAATCAACAAAATGCTTTAAAGGTTTACTCACTAATATTTCGGTAGTTACCGATGTCGTTATTTTTGTATACATACCATCAGCTTCTAAAACAATAATGTCACTAAAATTTACAAATTTTATTCCATCTGAAAACGGCAACCCAATTTTATTAAAATTCGACGATGCTAAACTTTTTTTTAATTCATCTAATCTCATATTAATTTGTGATGAACCTATACGTTTTATTGCTTTATCTACCGCTTCTTTTACTTGTGTTGGTCTGATTGGTTTTAATAAATAGTCTACTGCTGCCAATTGAAAAGCTTGAATAGCATATTCACTATAAGCTGTCGTGAAAATAATTTCAAGAGTAAAATCCTCTTTTTCAATAAAATTTAAAATTTCTAATCCCGAATGCTCTGGCATTTCAATATCCAAAAACACGATATTAGGTCGCTCCTGTTTTATTAATTCAACTCCGCTTAATAAATCTTGAGCTTCAAATATTTCAGTGATTTTAGGACAATTTTCTTCGATTAAAATTTTTAAAACACTTCTTGCTTTTCGTTCATCATCAATAATTATTGCTTTCATACTATGTGTTGGTAATTGGAATGGTTATATGAACTCTTGTTCCGATAGCTTCTTGGGCTTGAGAATATACATCTTCTATTTTAATCACAATTTTATTTGTATTACCCTGATTTAATAAGTCTAATCTATTCTGAGTGATTTTTGTCCCAAAAGACAGGTGAGACTTCGCTCTTTTCAAACTTAATGCTTTGGCTTTTTTTCTCCCAACACCATTATCTTCAACCAAGCAAATTAAATTCCTTTCAAAATCGTCTAACTTAAACTTTATGCTTAATATTCTATTTCCTTTTCTATGTAATAGTCCGTGTTTTAAAGCATTTTCAACATAGGGCTGTATCAACATAGTTGGAATTTCTATCGCTTCAAGATCTATGCCGTTGGGTAATTGTATTTGATAATCTAAACTATCTTCAAAACGTAATTTCTCTAAGTCTAAATATTGATTTAACGCTTCTATTTCTTCGGATAAGGTAATGGTTCCTTTGGTACTATGATTTAAATACATTCTTATTAAGTCTGCAAATTTTCCCAAATAATCACTTGCTAAGTTTTTCTGATTCAATAAAATATATTCTTGAATAGAATTTAATGAATTAAATATAAAATGAGGAATCATTTGAGAACGTAAATTCTCTAATTTTAAAAAAACCATCTCTCTATCTTTAGCAGCCTTTTCTAATTGTAGTTGCTTCTCATTTTCTTTTATTTTTAACTTGTTTCTGTAATAGCCAATGATTACTAAACCTCCTATTATTACAGCTGTAGATATAAACCACCATTCTTTATAAAATGGCTGATTAATTTTGATCTGTATCGATTTTACTGGTGTTTCTTTATTTTCTCTAGTTCCAATACCTTTTAACTGAAAATCATATTTACCTACAGAAAGGTTATTGAAGGTTACGTGTTGTGCATTATCATCAACATAACTCCAAAGATCTGAAGCTCCTTTTAGTCGGTATTGATATCTCATATCTTCTTCAGATAAAAACCCGTTAGTATGAAATTGAAATTGGATTTTATTCACATCTGATGGTAAATTATAACTCGATTTAATTTCCACAGATTCATCCTCTACTAAAACATGAGTAAAATAAAAATCTAATAAGGGCTGTTGTTTAAACACGTCTTTCTTATTTATCTGAAACAACCCTTTATTCGATCCAAAACAAACTTTATCGTTCAGAACAACAACATCTGATATATTGAAAGAAGTTATTCCGTCTTTCTTGGTTAAATTTTCAAATGTTTTAGATTTTGTATCTAGGCGCTGGATACTCTTATCTGTTACAATCCAAAGAAAATGGCCATCTGCCTTTATCGTACTTGTTTGGTTCGATAAAAGTCCGTTATTAACCGTATAGTTTTCAACAGCCTTTCCATTTTTAACACCTATTATTCCATCTTTAAAAGTAGAAATCCATATAGAACCATCTTCCGTTTCATCAATATCGATCGCAAAAATAGGGCTATTATTAAACAAGATTTTATTCGGTTTCAAATCTGATTTATACCGCTCAACACCATCAACATAGCCTACATATATTGCTTTCTTTTGATTGCTATAATGACAGGTATAAGATCTTTTCCTATTTAATAATGTGCTATTTGCTATATCTCTATCCCATATATAAGCAGATCCAAAAGCTGCCGTAACAAACTTCTTATCATCTAATACCGAAATATCTTTAGCGTTAGAAAACTGCATAAATTCCCCATTTTTATTACGCTTTATTTTATAATTTTTCGTTTTATCTAAAATATACGACTTATTAGTAGAGCTTATATATACTTCTTCTGCACCATTATTAGCAATAGTGAAAATCTTTTTATTAGATAAACTATCTAAAACATTTACTTTATTGGTTTCTGTATTTATTACTGCTAATTTCCCTTTAGTAGAACCTATTATAATTGTATTATTCGCAATTTTTTCTATGGCCGTAATATTTTCAAAGCCTTTAGGCAGTGTGTAATTTTGGATGTGTTTATTAGGAATAATATAAATACCACTTCTTAGTGTTGATATCCAATAATTATCTTTTTGATCTTTTATTACATTCGTTATTTCTTCCCCTTTAAAAAAGGTCGTTATATAGTTAAGTCTATTACTTGTATACTGATAAATATGAATCCCCCCTTGAGTTAGAAACCATATTAAATCATCATCAATATAAATATTGACTATTTTATCTTTCGTATTATAATGGCTCAGTACAAGTTTTTCAAATGTTCCTTTATTAGATAGCAAAAGCGTTTCTTCTTCATTAATATAGTCGTATCCAAATAACAATAAATCATCTTTTATGTAGGAATGCCCCCAATTAAAGCTATAGTTTTCCTTCATAATCACTTGTTTTTCTCGAAACGAGTAATTATGAATCGAATACATTAACCTTTTGCCATTTATTTTAAAAATAGTATCTCCATTTTTAAAACTATTACTTATGGTCTCATTTTTATCTGTAATATAATTGACTTCTTTTGTTTTTAAGTCTACTCTTAATAATTTTAGAAAACTATTGACTATTAGTTCCTTTTTATAAAAAAAGAAGGTATTTAATTGACCGCCAATATGATGTTTCAAATCTGTAAATAGTTTTAAAGAATCGTTTTCGATATAAAAATACTGACCAGAAATATTATTACACCACAATCTTCCTTTGTTGTCAAATTTAAGTCCGAAAACAGATAAACCTTTCTTTTTAGGATGCGTATAGTTTTTAAAGGTTTTTCCATCGTATCTGTACAATCCTTTATCTGCTGCCAGCCAAATAAAGCCTTTTTGATCCTCTATAATATCGTAAAATTCAATATCTGGTAAACCATCTTTTTCGGTGAGGTGGATGTATAGGGGATGCTGAGCAAATAGTTTTGCAACAAACAGAAATAAGACTATATATGATATCTTTTTTAACAACTAAAACTTGTTTAAGTTTCAAAATTACAATTATCAACTTAAATGCAATTAATTAGTTTCTCAAATAAAGCTCTGAATTGCTAAAAATCATTATTACTAATTTCACAATAGATTTAAGTTGTTTCACAACATTACAGGGCAAACTACATAACCCCCCCCTTACATCTAGGCTAACCAAAAAGATTATTCCCCTACCAAAACTATAATACTCGCAAAATTATTATACAAAAAAAAACGCTAATAGGTGCTATTTTTTGCTGATGTAGCACTAGTCTTTCATACTTAATTGTATCCTCAACCCATTAGTCTAAACTAAAAAAAGGATGCTTTCACATCCTTTTTTTAAATTGAACAACAAGATTCTTATTTTTTAATAAACCGTTTTACAATAGCACCATTACCGTCACTAATCACAACAACATAAAGGCCTGATTTTAAGTCGCTAATATCTACATCACCAAACTGATAAGTACTTTTTTTCAGAATACTGTTACCTAATATATCAATGATTTGAAGCGATACTGTATTTTTTAAACCAAAAATTGCAATAGCATCTTGAGCTGGGTTTGGACTTAAAACAGTCTCATTAATGGATAAAGACGGAATACTTAGGGTCGCATCAAATTCAAAAGAACCTAGATCAACGATCCCATTAATAATTCTATCATTTCCATTCAAATCTAGGGTAACTCCAGCAGGAACAAAACTATTATCTCCGAAATCAATTGCAGGAGAACCAGACTGTAGCGTAAAGTCTCCGTTTGTAGCATCAACAAATAATGGGTCTGAATTTGATGTGTTTGTTAAGAAAATTAGGTTAGAAAAGTCATCTTCACTAATAGAATTATTGACAAAGGTTGTATTAGGATAAGATGTATGTCCGTTATTAACCATTAATGCTGTTGCTCCTGAAACACCTTGATCATTATAATAAAAAATTGAATTATTAATTGTTACTGTATGATTACTAGTTCCATCAGTTCTTCTACTTAATCCTAAAGGTCCTCTTGTTGAACCACTTTGTGTTCCCCTATCCAAATTATTTGCAAAAGTACAATTGGTAATTGTTGATGTTAAGTTAGACCCTGAGGCATTAGCTCGAATCCATGCGGCACTACCAGTATACCCTCTTGCACCTGAACTTTGATCTACTGTTATATTTTGTTCGAACAAACAATTGGTTATATCTAAAGTTACTGTTCTATTGGCATTCACCAGAAAATAAAGACCTCCTCCGTAACGACTAATATTGTTAAAGAATCTACAGTTTTCAAAAGTCATTCCAGTACTCACATCAAGATAAGAACGAATTGCTCCTCCTGTTAAGCCTATATTTTGATTGATCTCACAATTTCGTAGAATAAAGTTTTCAGAAGTAGACCTAACAAGAATAGCCCCTCCATAGGCATTTGTACCACTCCCATTTGCATGTCCGTCATTTATTTGAAATCCATCTACAATCACATTATTCGCATCTAAGTCTACAACATGATAAGAATTATCATATCGTGACGTATTAACAAATCCTACTCCAGTATCGTCTCCATTTAAATCTCCTGAAAGTATGGTTACATTTGTCAATGGGTTTCTCTCAGAAAGAGCTGTTTCCGTTCCATTAAACCCACCATAGATAGCAATATTATCGATCCCAATCCCAAACGTATCAGATCGAGAGCTTCCTGGGTTATACGTACCCTCTGCCACCCATATCTCAGTAGTATTACTATCAGCGCTAGCTAATGCATCTGTAAGATTAGGCATTGCATTTACCCAAGAATCACCACTTCCATCTCCTCCAACTACATTTGTATTGACATAATAACGAGTAAGTGCTGGTACTTCAGTAAATTTCTGCATTGATAATCT
>JABSPN010000237.1 GCA_013214425.1 Flavobacteriaceae bacterium
ATACTTGGTGGAGAAAATAGTAGTTCTGATGTGATCAAGTACACAGATCTGAAGAATTCAAAAGGAGATCCTATGGGTACAAAAGTAGAACTTATAATATTTACAGAATGCTAAGATTAGTTCTTGTTGATGATGAAAATAATGCGATTAAAACGCTTCAAAGTTATATTGCCAAATACCTTGAAAACGCGACTGTTGTTGGGATGGCTACAAGTAAAAAAGATGCAGTCAAGCTTATCGATAATTGCCATTTTGATTTACTTTTATTAGATATCAATTTAGGTGACGGAACGGGATTTGAAGTATTAGAAGAAGTGGTTAACAAAGACTTCTCCATTATTTTTACTACTGCCTATGATGAACATGCAATCAAAGCATTTAAATACTCTGCTCTGGATTATTTGCTAAAACCATTAAATCCTAAAGAGTTTATAGAGGCAATCCAGAGATTAGATTTTAATACCAATCAAAAGCAACAAATAAACGTGGCTTCAGCCTATGCTAATTCAGGGCAAAAAAATAAAATCGTAATTAACTCTAACTCTGAAATTTACTTTTTAGAATTTAATGAAATCATTAGGTTAGAAGCCGATATTAATTATACAGATATTTATCTTGTAAACGGGAAGAAGATTACTTCGGCTAAAACACTTAAACATTACCAGGAATTGTTGTCTGAAGATGTTTTTTACAGAACGCATCAAAAGCATTTGGTTAATATGAGTTATATTAAGAAGTTTTTAAAAGAAGATGGAGGGTATGTTCAATTGGAGAATGGCAAAAAAATTGAAGTCTCTAGAAGAAAAAAAGAAGACTTGATAAAAAGAATGAGCAATCGTTAATGACAACATCAGTAACTAAGAGACATATAGGAATGATAATGCAAATGAGTCCCTACAGACTTATCTGGGGGATTGTTTTGTTGATAACGATGTTGAGTTGTGAAGACGATGAATATTTTCAAGAGGTTGAAGGAGTTTCGCCAACTGAGTTCTATCAAAACTTTGGAAATGAAACAACAGCAGCTATATTTGGTCAGGTAGTATCTGAGTTAGGAATGCCTGTTGCTGAGGCAGAAGTTACCGTTGGAACAACAACTGTTTCAACCGATTCTAAAGGGATTTTCAGTATAAAAAACGCCAATGTATTTGAACGATTTGCTTATGTGAAAGTTTCTAAGCCTGGGCATATTCCTAATTCCAGATCTTTGACTCCAAGTCTGGGGGCTAATAAAATTACAATTGTTTTGCCTGAAATAAATCCCATAGCTACAATTTCGGCAAATGAAGTGGCCCTTGTGAATTTGAATTCTGGAGCAGTATTAAAATTTAATGGCCGCTATGTGAATTCATCTGGTCAGGATTATTCAGGTATGGTGTCGGTAATTATTAGTCATACCAATATAGATGATAATGGTTTTTTCACCAGAATGCCAGGGATGCTGTATGGGATGGATACATTAGGAGGCGAAAATCAATTAGAAAGTTTAGGGATAGTTTCCGTAACACTACTTGGAGAAAACAATGAAGAGCTTCAATTGAAAGAAGGAGAAGTAGTGGAAGTATCAATGCCTATCAGTACAAACCAATTGCAAATTGCTGAAAATACAATCCCAACATGGCATTTCAATACAGATCACGGGTTTTGGATAGAGGAAGGGTCGGCCACTATAGAAAACGGAAATTATACAACTGATTTCACAAATTTAAAAGATTGGAATTTTGCCAGACCAAGAACAACAGCTGTACTTTGTTTAGATGTTGTTTCAGGAGCTAATCTTCCAATGTCGAATATTCGTGTGGAAATTACTACTCAAAACAATACGACCATTCAACCGAAATTATCAAACGAATTAGGTAAAGTCTGTGCTTTTGTTCCAGTAAATCAACCTTTAACAATAAGATTATATGATTTCTGCGGAACACTTATTGATACTCAGAATGTCAATGCAATAAATACAGATACTCAGACTACCTTACAATTGTTGAATACAAACATTCAGGAAGTAAACATAAAAGGAACTTTTTATGATTGTGAGATGGAATCGATTACTAATGGATATGTGTTTTTAGAAAGAAACGGAAGAAGCTATTTTGATTATATCGATAATGGTAGTTATGAGATTAATACCATCTTATGTGAACCTGGCGTTGAAGTCACTGCTCATGGAATCGATATCGATACTGGAGTTCAATCTAATGAAATTGTCTTTAGACTAATTGCTCCTGAAACCAATATTGGAGCATTTTCTATTTGTGCTTCAGTAGAAGGGGCTGCTGAATATATCATATTTAATATAGACGGAGGAACTACTGAAGTTTTTACAACAGATATGTATTGCTTTTTATCGGTGTTGCCAAATCCTTTGTTTATAGCTGGGAAGACAGATCAAATGGCCTCATTTAATCATATTGGTTTTGCTTTTGGGCCTAATGTACTCAATGAATTGAATGCCACTATATACAATTATTCAGAAAATAATGACCTCACTAATCTTGCTGAAAATGAAGTGTTATTTCAAGTCGATAATTCGGGAATGTTGAATGATCCTCAACCGAATAGCAATATGTTTATTGAAGTGACTAAGTTTGGCGCGGTAGGAGAATATGTTGATTTTAATTTTAACGGAACATTTTTCTACGGAGGGAATCAGCATACGATTATAGGAGTTGCTCATTTACTGAGAGATCCATAACCCGAATTATAAATAAAATGACTGTTTAATTGAGTTTTATTACCAGAAAATAAATAGGAGTTTTTTCTATCATTACTATATATATCTTGGAGTCATTAAATTAAAAACTAAACTTAATTATGAGAAAAATTACATTGTTATTATTGCTTGTTTTCGTTTTGTTTTCTTGTGAGAAAGATGACTCATCGAATACTATTGATAATGGATAGGGAAACTCAGGAACAAATTATATCGCATTTCAGGCTAATTTCGGGAAAAATATAACAGCTAACTTTATTGGGAAAATTGTTGATGCTTACGGGGAACGTCTTAGCGGGATTCAAGTTGTAATTGAAAACCAGGTTACCTTAACCGATGCTAATGTAGTTTTTATTATTAATGATGTTACTGTTTACGAAAACTTTGCTCACGTAAAAGTTTTTAAAGATGGGTATATTGATGGCTCTCGAACTATTGTGCCTTCACAAACGACAACAAATGCTATTCACATTACCTTATTAGACAAAAATATTATTGGATCTGTTAATTCAGGAACTCCATCTTCTGTAAACTTAGCGAATGGTGCTAAGGTTAGCTTTCAGGGAGATTTTATAGATGAATCAGGCAATCCTATAACGGTTCAGTAGATGTTTCAGTACATTATTTATCACCAAATTCTCAAGCTACTTTTAGTCAGATGCCAGGGGTGCTATTTGCTTAAGATGAAGTGAATCAAGCTCAACTACTTGAAACCTATGGTATGATAGCAGTAAACTTGTATAGTGCTAATGGCGGGAATCTAAATATAGATTCAAATTCACCCAGTATACTAGAATTTCCAATAGACAGTTCTACGCCGAATGCTTCAGATACCATATCCTTATGGTATTTTGATGAAAACACGGGTTATTGGAAAGGACAAGGTTTTGCTACAAAAGATGGCGACAAGTATATTGGGGAAGTAACTCACTTTACCTGGTGGAATTGCGATTGGAATATGGATTTTATCAATCTTTGTTTTGAGATTCAGACTGATGGAAATGATGATAATAATGCTGTCGGAAATCATTATGTTGAAATTATAAGAAATCAGAAAAGTCAGATGATATTTTCCGGATTGACAGGCTCTCAGGGAGTAAACTGTGGGCTAATTCCTCCAAATGAAAATATAACTGTAAAAGTATACAGTGATTTTATGGCTAACTTACTTCACGATAGAGTTTATGGGCCTTATGCAACAGATGCTACAATTACAATAGTAACCCCAACAGGATCTGATATTGAAGAAACAAATATTTCGGCAAATGTGAGTACTTGCATAGGAGTTGGGCTCAATAATGGATATGCCTATATTTTTGAAATGAATAACCCAGATGCTTCAGATTATGTAGAGATTAGTATGATAAATGGGGCGTTAGATTACAATTTGTTGCATTGTGGCAATGTGGATTACGGAATGATTATCTATGACTTGGGGTCTGATCTAACTACCGATATTATCCCATTAGACTTGTCTTCAGGAGATATTAACTTAGGGAATGTGTTGGCTTGTACTACTAATTCAAGTATACATTTTGGAGATTTGGTTTTGGAAACGCAAGATCAGGTAAATAATTTTGGAAACATTGGTTATGAAAGAGTTGTAGGAAATTTGACAATTGGATATGACATCAGTGCTGATACTTCTAATATAACAGATTTATCTCCTATACTAAGTTTAATAGAAGTTAATGGGAATTTAAAAGTGAGAAACAACCCTTCTTTAAATTCTTTAAACGGACTCAACAATCTTACGGACGTAGATTCATTTTTGCTAATTATTAATAATGATAGTATTACATCGCTGTCTGGATTGGCTAGTTTGAACTCACTTGGTTTTGGAATTACCATTGACGGCAATGAATTATTTAGTTCTTTCTCCGGAATAGATTCGATGTCAGAATTACCATCAGTCGATCTTTTTAATAGCCAATCTATGACTAGCCTAGCAGGATTAGAAAGTATTACTTCAATTGCAGGTTGGATAGAGCTAGAGTTTAATTCGACATTAACTACGTTATCAGGTTTAGAAAATGTAACTTCAATTTGGGGAATAGATATCGATAATTACCCGGTTACAACATTTACTGAATTATAAAGTTTAACTTCTTTAAATGCCTTATGGGTAGAGAATACGGACATAACATCTCTGACTGGCATAGAAAATACAGCGATTAATCATAGTTTGTTACTTTTTGGGAATGACTCATTAAGCTCATTAGGAGGTGTTCAAAACATCACATCATTGTCTGATGGATTGGCAATACAAAATGGAAGTAGTTTAACCTCTATGACAGGTTTGGAAAACTTGACATCAGTAGGAGGACAGTTCCTTATAACAGGACACGATCAATTAGCCTCATTAAACGGTTTAGAGAATTTAAATTCTGTTGGCGGCATGATTCAGATAAGACAAAACTTCTCGTTATTACGTGATTTTTGTGCATTGCAAAACCTGTTTGCAAATGGTTCTTATAATCAAGTCGATATATCCAATAATCCATTTAACCCAACAGTTCAAAATATTATTGATGGCAATTGTAGTCAATAAAACTTGTGATTGAAAAGAAGTCTTGAATTTACTTTGAACAGAAGGCCGCTTTTAAAAGCGGCCTTGATTATATTCACTAAATAACATCATTAGCCACTTAATAATCTTTTGATACCAGATAATAAATAATTTCCTTTTATATGATCTTAATGAGTATC
>JABSPN010000238.1 GCA_013214425.1 Flavobacteriaceae bacterium
TTACTTCAATCATAAGAGTTATGATCATTTGATTATGTATCTCAACTCGATAACTTTACCTTTAACATCGTCTAACAATACGGTTGATTTAGGGTTTATAAATTCAGATAGTTGGTTAGCTAAAGCGCTTCTAAAAAAACTCTGAAGATGTTAGTTATTCCATAACAAGCATATCTCTTTTCTACATGATTTTCAATGACTAATGGGGTTATTTCAAAAAGGCTTTTTTCGTCTCTTTTGCTATGTGTTTTTGTGATTTTCATGGTGCTTGAATTATGTTTAAAACAAAGCTCAGATTCAATAGCGTTAAAAATTTGTGGTTTTCGTTCAAAGAATGTTGAAATTGGTTCTGTTAGTTAGATTTGTCAGTTAGTTTCTCTTTGATTTCGATTAGTCACTATTAATTCTCAGGATAATCCATTTACATATAGTTTTTTAATTTAACCAAAATGAAGTTGTGTTGATTCAGGGAAATACGTCCTGATTCAAGGAAAAAAGTTTACGTCCACTACGTTTTTATCTGATTGTTAGTTATTTAAGGAGTATATTTCGGATGTCTTTTTTTTAATCTAGAAAATAGTTACCTTATAGTATAAAGATAATCAGACATTTAAATTATGAAAAAAATTACCCTTAACAAGCCTTTTTTTAGTTTCCTGATCGCTTTGTTATGTTGTTTCATTTCTTATGGACAACTTATTGACGAAGATTTTACAGGTTATACAGTAAATCAATCCCATACTACAGATGTTAGTTGTACTACAACAGATGGATGGGAAGTTTCTAATTCTGCACCAGCTTCATATGAATGTACAAATTGTGTTGGAGAATATTTATATGTAGATTCAGATGATTCAAGTTGTGATCAAGATGCAACAGTTTTAATGAGTTTTACACCAACTGGAACCAGTATCGATATCAGTTTTGATTATGCCTTTAGAGAGTACTCAACTGGATCAGATGTATTTAGAGTGTATCTACATGACGGAATCTCACAAGTTGGAGTAGATTTACTAAATATAAATAATTCAAGCAGTACAACTACCGATTCATCATATGCAGGAACAGTTTCAGTAATTTCAGGAGTAGCACACACGTTACGTTTTGAATACTTGGGATCATTCGCTTACGGTGCTACAGTCGATAATGTCCTAGTAACGTCCAATTGTAATGTGCCAACTGCCACTTATACTGTAATTCCAAACTGTTCAACAAATTTCTCAATAGATGTTGATGTAACAAGTCTAGGAGATGGATCTGCTGTAGATATTACTGATGGAGGACTCACCTCAGGAATAATAAATGCAACTACCGGAATTCATACAATGGGACCATATATACCAGGAACAAATGTTATTATTACTGTAGATGGAACCTCATATTCTGGTTGTATTGGGACTCCATCGTCAGCTTTAACCGAGAATTGTTCTTGTACAACAACCCCAACAGCTACAATCAATGCAACTAATCCAAACTGTGTTGCAGGAACTTATGACATTGAAGTAACGGTGACTTCAGATGGAGATGGAGATCTTAATATGTCTGATGTATATATTGATGGATTATTACAACAGGGTAATGTAACTACAGGAGTGACCAATACTTATCCAGTAAGCACAGGTTCACATATAGTAACTATTGAAGCAGAAGGAGCAAGTTTTATTACGTGTACTTCTACAGATTATAATGTTAATTCAGGATGTAATGGTTCTGACAATTTTAGCCCATCAGCACCAAATATATTAGGAACCTGCTCAACTGGAGACTTATCTAGCGCAACAGTTGGAGCTACCGGATTTACACCTTTATGTGATGATGGGGGAGCAGGAGGTTCTACAGGTAATAATGTAATTAGAAACTGTACAGCTGCTAATTTTGATAATAATACAGATTTCGTAGATATCTGGTACCAAGTTGATCTGCCTGATGGAACTGATGAAATGACCTTAACGGTAACAGGTTTGGGCGCTACTGAAATTTTAGGATATATTTTGCATACAGGAGATCCTGGATCTGATGCCAGTGCTAATGTCGCAACAGTTGACGGAAACTTCGAATGTTCATTTTTTGATACCAATGTGACGTCACATACCTTGACTGGTTTGGCAGATGAAAGCACGGCTCCTTTATATATTAGAATAGTGCCAATTAATTTTGATGATTCAACGGGTTGTCCAGGAATGACTTATCCATCATCATTTTCAATTTGTGCCTCAGCACCACAACCTCATGATATTTGTGTTAATTCAATAGACATTACAACTAATAACGGTGGTGCTGCCAGTACAGATGACTTTACCGCAGCTAATGTAGACGGATCTGGTGCAGATGTAGAACAGGATTGTTCTGATAGTCCGTTAGCCAATGGAGATTTATGGTATGAAGTGAATACGCCAAATTCTGCAGGTGCTTCAGAGCGTTTTATCTTAGATTACACGATAACAGGAGGAACCATTGGAGATCAGGTGGCAGTGCGAGTATATCAAGGATGTACAGATATTCTGTTTCAGGGATGTGAAACATTAACCTTAGATGGAACGGGTTCTGCAACAACAAATTTTGCAACAGATTCTGTAGAATTATCGAGAAACACCCGTTATACTATTCAGGTAATTCCAATTTCTGGTACTTTATCTTCAGTAACATCAAGTGCATTAGTAACGCCTCTTAACAATACTTGTAATTACTTTAACGGTACTTTGCCATCATATGATGTAGCAAATGACAGCTCATCTTTAGACTTAACTTTTGCTACAGATACAGATACAAATGGCTTAAAAGAGCTTTGGTATCAAATAGACCATAGTAACAATCAAGATATAACATTATCAATTGATAATGCAGGAAATTGGTCTGGCGAGGTATCAATTACATTATATGAGTACGATGCTTTAGGATCAACAATAGATTGTGCTAATCCAGTGCAATATTGTCAAGAATTAACAATAGATGATTTTCAATTTGAAAATGGAGTAACATTTAATTTGGGCACATCAGATTATCTAGTGAAGATCGAAGAGGTAACCCCAGATGCTCAGAGTGATCAATTGTCAGCTACAATAACTGGTGTGCTTTCTACAGCAACTATTTTGCCGAATTCATCATGTATAGGAGCTTTGGATATAACCAATGGGAATCAGACAGGAAACCTAACACAAGCCCAGATGCCTTGTCTGGCTACTTCTTTAACCGATTGTAATAATAATCCAATTCAGTCTTCACCATCAGATCCATATTATGGAGCAACTTTATGGTATGAATTTACAGTACCTTCACAGAACTGTACTCAGTTAACTACTTCAACAGTAATTACACAAGCCACAATAGATATTGATGGGTTAACAACGGCCTCTGGTGTAGGAACAAAGAATGTGTATGTACAATTATTAAGCGATTGCAATACACTTGTTGATTGCGGGACTGCAAATAATAGTTCAGATATTACTTTTACTAACTTAACCCCAGGAAGCACATATTACCTGCAGGTAATCAATAATACATTAAGTTCAACTGGTACAGCAGATTTCACGGTTAATCAAGTGATATTCCCTGAACCTGCACCTTGTAATGATGCGGTAGCAGATGCTTATGATTTAGGTGCTTCAGCCTATATTTCAGGCTCGAATTACAGCTCAGGATGTATTAATGGTAATGCCCAAGGAGCTACAAATAACAGTGGAGTTTCAGAACCAGGAGTGAATTCTAATAATGTTTGGTTTGAGTTCACTGCTGAAGATAATGCAGATGAAGAAGGTTATGTATCAATTTACTTACAAAGTTTAAGTTCTGGAGGAGGGACTATACCCCATACGCTTACTGTTAATGTATATCAGGAAGTTGGCGGTAATAGTGGAATCAATCAAGTTGGTACAGGTTCAACCAATACAGAGGGAGACGGATGGGTACATTTAGGACACTTAACTCCGGGAGAGGATTACTTTATTGAAATCCTTCATTCACAGGCTTCATCAGAAGAGGTGAATTATAGTTTATGTTTATATGATACACCAACAAATGATATTGGTTGTCCTGCCGATAGTATTTCGATTAACCCATTAAATGGATCACAATGTGATAGAGCCGTAGATTGTGCATTATACTACCGAATTGATATTCCAGCTAATACACCTTCGGGATGGTATAATTTTGAGGTCAGAGGTACCAATGGAACTAATTTAGATATTCAATTATTCGGACAAGGAATGGATAGTCCGAGTAATGATGGGAATGATACCGATTACGATCAACCATGTAATCCAACACAGGCTTTAAATCCGTTATCAGGTGCTCAAGTTACTATTCCAGCAGATGGAACGTGTTCAGGAGCAGGAGAATCTGCGGTATATAATTTAATAGGCTCCGCTACTTCGGAAAGTAATTATTACTACTTAGAAGTTCGCGATACCAGTGGTGTCTTAGGTTGCGATTTAACGACTGGAGATATCTGTTCAATAATAGTAACCGGACCTTTTACAACGCAGGCCTTGGCGGAAGCAAATTCAACAACTCCTGATGGAACTTGTGCTAACGTGACAGATACCGACGGCGATGGATTTTCAGATAGCACTGATGTTGATGATGATAATGATGGTATAGCTGATGTAGACGAAGGAGAAGGATTGAATAATCCAGTTGGAGATGAAGATGGTGATGGATTCCCGAATTGGCAAGATACAACTGATGATGGAAACGGAGGAGATGGATCGACTACTGATTATACCGATACTAACGGAGATGGAATTCCTGATGTGTACGACACAGATAGTGATGGCGTACCAAATCATTTAGATTTAGATTCAGATAACGATGGTATACTTGACGTAGATGAGGGAGGTGATGGAACTCAGGACACTAATGGTGACGGTGTGATCGATTCAAATGATACAGGATTTACTGATAATAATAATGATGGGCAAGCTGATGCAAGTGAAGCGAGCACAGAACCAGATACAGATAGCGATACTGTTCCTGACTTTTTGGATTTAGACTCCGATAATGATGGTATTAATGATGTGGATGAAGATGGTCAAGGCGGACAAGATACTAACGGAGATGGAATTGTAGACGGGCCCGACACTGATGGTGATGGTATTCAAGACAGTGTTGATGGAAATGATGCCGGTCATGGTGAAGGATCAGGAGGTGAACCAGACAATACCGATACCGACAATGATAACGTACCTGATTATAGAGATTTAGATTCCGATAATGATGGAGTGAATGATGTTGACGAAGGTGGGAATGGAGATTTTGATGCTGATGAAGACGGCTGCCTGGAGTCTCGCGCTTTCGGTGATCGTTGCCGGCTGTGCGCGGCCGGTGGTGAAGCCCGCCGAAATGTCGAAGCGAGAGTTCCTCGTGCCCTGTTCGGAGAAGCAGGTGCGCAGCGGTGT
>JABSPN010000239.1 GCA_013214425.1 Flavobacteriaceae bacterium
GCACAGGACCATCGGGATATATGTTGTCACTCAATTGTGTAATATATATTGAATCTTTTAAACCATTTGAATCTTCAAAAATTAAAGTTTCATTTAGTTTATAAGGATTCCAATTTCTTTCTTCATCAGACAGCTTTATATTTCTACCACAGCTAACAAAGAATAATATAAAAAGTGATAATAATATTCTGTTCATTTTTATGTGCCCTAACGGTTTGGCTAAGCTGCGTTTTAATGCAGTTTAGGTGGTGTTAGCATTAGTTTTTATTATTCATTTTCATTTGATAAAGGTCAAAATCTTTTGCCCAAAAATCCTTTTCGACTTTTTCTAATTCAAATCCCAATTTTTCGTAAAATTTATACACAAGTTGGGTCGTTCTGACAATGATAGATTCAATCTTTGAATTACTATTCAAATGATTAATTCTATATTTAGTTAATTTTTTCCCAATTCCATTCCCTTGATACCTAGGGTCAATCATATCCCATGAAATTCGAGCTACTTTTTGTTCCGTAAAGTAGTTTATTCCTCCAGCTCCAATAATTTTAGAATTTTCTTCAAAAACATAATAATCCTCTATTTCATTTTCGAGATAGTTTTCAAAATCATTCTCCTCCGAAATGTCAAAATATTCAGGTGTATTTTTTCTTAATAATTCAATTACTTTCGGTTTGTCTTTATTCGAATACTCTCTAATCATTTTTGGTTATTACGATTTTCTCAAATTAATGCTAACGGTTTGTGTATGGTTAGTTGCGTGTTTAAATGTACAATTTTTTCAGCTAAACAATAGCTTTATAAAAAATCACTTACCTTTGATTTAGCAAGGAATAGCAATTAACTATAAACTTTGTTACCACACGTTTTGATTTTTTAAATTTTCATAATATGTTCCATTCGGATTTAGATTGAAGAACTCAAAAATGTCTTTTTTAGCACTTTTGTTTTTTGGATTCCTTAAGTCAGCTTCCAATTCGTTAAATTCGGATTCCCAATATGGTTGATTAGAGTTTGTTTTGATACAATTCTCTAACGTTTCTTTGTGAAAATTTACGGTCGCTCCAATCGATTCCACTCTATAAGGGTTTGACTTTAATACTTTTTCCCAACTTTTAGCATTTTTGTCTGGATTTTCAATCGTTAAATACTTGTTGTATTTTTTTGTTGTGGTTTCTTTATATATAAGTCCGTATTGCAAATAAACGGCATCAAAATCTCCGTAATGAATGCTTTTGGAATAAGAAATCGGAAAATCAAATTCTGATTCCGATAGAGGTTGGTTTCCAATTACCTCATAGTCTCCATATAACAAAACATTGTCCATAATGTATTGAGCAGGAATTGACTTTTTTGTTTTAAGCTCTTCTAAATCGGTTTCTTTAGTTGGGCTTATGAAATGGTAGACTTTAACGACAAGAGGTTGAGTCATAAGGTTCATTATTCCATAATTTTTATTTGCCTTAAACTTTGAATCCTTTCTTAAAGGTCTCAAATCGGAAATCAGTCGTCCGAATCCATAATTTCGTCTATCAACTTTGAAGGTAAAGAAATCGCCTTCTTTTAATTTTACTCTTTTCCTTTTTTTTGAAGAGAATTGTTCGATTGATTTCAGGTCTTCTGAAGTTGAGTTTTTTATGAAATCATTGAGCCAATTTTTTAAATCCAAAATATCTTTAAACTTTATATTCTCAAAATGAGTTGAGTAAAATGTGTTTTGAGTTGTGTGGTTTCCGATTATTATTCCACTAATTCCAAAATCGAAATAAGTGCCTATTGGTGTTTTTGATTCTAATGTTGAAGAAGTCAGTTTTTTGGGTTTTCCTTTTTGAGTTTTTGGAAGCAGAAATTCTCGGTTTTCAGTTTCCTCATTATATTGAATTTCTGAATATTTTAATTCGGTTGAAATCACTTGTTTTCGGATGGTATTTTTATCAAAGTATAAAATTGAACTTGGTCGATAAGAGTCTCCTTTAAGCGTGACTTTTTCCCAATTATTTGCAACTAATTCTAATCCTAAATATTTGCGTTGTTCATTGTTTAATTCAAAAGTCATATGGTTTTCTCAAATGTGTGGTAACGGTCTTGTGTATGAAACGTAGCGTTGCTTAAAATTAGTATATTCTGGTTAAACAATGAGCCGAGTTTTTATATTTTGTACTTATTTATCATTCTAAAAGCTCAAAAATCTAAAAAATTGGCGGTAAAAGCAAGTAAACACAGACCTTATGATAAGCCAAAACTAGCGATGTTTTATACATTGTGTTGTGCGGTCGTTATTTCTTATCCAGTATGATTTATCCGTTAGTCTTTATCCATCGTCCTGATCCGTTTCGCCTTAAATCGGAACCTAATTTTTGCGAAAATCCGTGCGCTCTGTACCAGATTTATCCATCAAAAAATGCGATCCGTTTTAGCGATTACTACGTGTTTTATTTTGAGTGATCACGAGTGCATTTTAATGACGCACAACGTTCTGTGTATGAGGCGTTGGGCATTTCGAAGTACTTCATTTTCAGTTTTCCGTAAGTTTTATTTATTGCTCTACATTTCATCTTAACTACATATTGCCCAATGATTTATACACTTTGTTGTATGCCCGTGCTTTCTTTTAAGGAGCGTTGGGCAGCCATACTCTTTGACAAGTTTTGGCTCTTGCTGTTGGTTTTTTGAGCGACTTGGCAATATGTATGGATGCGAAGGGTAGGCATTATTATTCATTTTTATACTCAATTACTTTTTGAAATACTTGGTGCTCTTTGAAAGGATGAGCAGTAAAAAAATCTTGTCTTCTTTTATCTGTTTTAAACCTTACATCTCTTTCTCCCCAGACTATCCAAATAAATTTCAACTTTTTCTCGATTAAAAACTTATTCAATAAATCTTTTCGTAGATACACTAATTTATGGCTATTGTTATAATTATTATAGTAATTAATATTAAAAGATGCCTTGTCTCCATTGGTTTCAAACAAATCAAAAGTCTGAGGTTGATCTATAAGTTTTAAATGATTTGCAATTTCCTTTGCAACAACAGTTGAATTGCCTGCATCATTAAGATGACTGTGATAACCCTCCCAATTATATTCCATTACTGGCAATAAAACTTCAAATTCTTTTGTCTCAGATACCTCTCTTTCAATTTCATCCGGAAATTCTTCTTTTAAGCTTATTCCATCACTGTCATCATCCCAAAGAACTGTTGGGAAGTAGCCAGGTTCGCCTTTTTTTATTTTAACTTTCTTTTTGGCTGTTATGAATTCTAAAGTTGTAAAGTTGTCATAAGTTGAATCTGGGCAATAAAATAATTCACCTGCATAAGTGTAGTAATTTTCATGCTTTTCAGGTAGCCATCTACCCCCCATATTTTGTTTCTTTAATAAGCTAAAAACATCATTATAGTCTTCCTCTTTTATTAATAGGCTTCTAATGAATGTAAATCGATGTCTCTCTGCTGGGACATCGTCTTGACCAATATAACCATCAAGGCAAATCCATTCTCCTTTATCTTCTGTTATATTTTCAATAGATAAATAGTTTTCAATAAAGGGCATTCCTCCGTTTTCATACCAATCAACAAGAGGTTTGGTTCTATCACCCAATAAATCATCCTTGATAAACAATTCTCCATTTGGTTTTGATGGAAAACTAGGATCAATATCAGCATCAGATATCCTAAATTTATCCCATTCATTATCAAGTAATCCTAGATCATCCCGAAGTCCAGCATTTTCAAAATAAGCAATCCATGAATATTTTTTTCCATAACGTTCAATCTTAGCTCTTTCGGTTCTTCCTCCACCATAATAATTGGAGTTGCCAAGAGCTGTCTCTGCCTCTTTAAAGTAATCGGAGTCCCAACCTAAGTCATAAATTCTCCAATATATTTGTTTTCGAACTTTTATTTTTTCTGGAGGATTTGAATATGAGCCACCATCTTTGACAATACGACCCAAAGTGTAATTACTGAAATCCATTCGTAAAGGGCCTGAGTAATCATATTCCTTGTCTCCATAGTCGTGTTCTCCCCAATTCCTATTTCCGCCAAATGAGTATGGAGGACGGATGTTATTTATTTCAGAGTGTGTTAGTAATGATGGGTGATGTATAGTACCAATTTCTATAATTCTTCGTGCATAATCCCGTGCTAAAATATGTGTGGTCGAAAAAGAAGCCTGTTCTTTGAAAATATTTTCATAAATATTTTTACATATTTCTGGAAGAAATGTGTTTCTAAAATCATTAGAAATAACTGAGTTATGTTCTGCCATAGTGATTCCATATAGTGCTGCTAATGTCCTCTCCCAAACATAAGGGTCATTGATTTTTAATGAATCAAAAACCATTACCGAAAACTCATTAGGGAATTTTCGGCCATAAAAATAAAGCGCTCTTGTGGCATCATCACGTAATGCCCTGTTTGTACTTGTTAAAAACCATAAAATCACCTTGGCGATAACGTGCTGTTTTTCAATTAATAAAATAGATTCTTTATTGGTATTCTTACACTGTTCTTCAAACTCAGCAATGTAACTGTCAAGGTCGTAGGACTTCTTTCTAATGTATTCAGTCCAAGATACATCCCTCTGATTCATAGGCATTGATTCTAGAAGCTTTGAAAGGAAAAGGGCGTTTAGGGGATGTTTAATATCACTTAATGTTTTAAAAGAAAGTTCAAAGAAAAGATTCATATTTTGACTAGACCTTAAAAATAACCTAGTTATTAGTTCTTTATCCACCTCCTTGACATATTCAGCTGGCAAACTAAAAAGAGAAGTTATTGATCTACTAAAAGCAGCATTTGAGAAAGAAATTCTTCTTGAAAACTGATTTACAATATATTTTGGCAAGTACTTGAATACTTTACTTTTTGTGAATTTTAGTTTTTTATCGTTTTCAATAATTTCATGAATTGAAATATTCTTTATCTGAGGTAATAATAAACAAAGAGAAGTAATTACATCTTCAAATAAGGGATGTTGCCCATCATCTTGAATAATTTTATTAATAAACTCAGAACTAATAAAATATTTAAGATTTTTATTGATACGTATCAGATTTTCACTAATCATGTAACCAGCAAGGATGTCGTATGTAAAACTAATATACTCCTGTTTTGCTCTCATATCGCGAGTTACAACTAAACCTTCATTTATTAATATATCTGCTTTTGATTTGTCTTTTTCATATTGTTCTGTTCCGTCAAATAGATTGTAAAAATCTTTGATTGGAATTTCTCTCAAATTATTCGTCCATAGATAATTGGAAAATTTAGCCAAACTTTCAGTAATAAATAATTCACTCCCTTTTAGGATAGGACTATTCTTTGTT
>JABSPN010000024.1 GCA_013214425.1 Flavobacteriaceae bacterium
CGATAAAAATAGGCCCATATCACAGTTTCATTTTCTTAAACATAAACTCTGGAATAGCTCCAATAATAAACATAATCCATTTCCATATCCATTTGGTATACAATGTGTTTTTACCATTTTTGATGCCGCTAAGAACCTCTTTAGCAACACGCTCTGGGCTTGCGGTTAAAGGCCCCGATAAATGTAAATGTTCGGTCATTTTAGTCGTGATAAAACCTGGCTTGACTGTCATGACATGAACCCCATGTCTATGCAACCTGTTTCTCAGCCCGTCTAAATAAGTAGTGAATCCGGCTTTGGCGCTTCCGTAGATATAATTAGACCCTCTACCTCTATCACCAGCTACAGAGCTAATTCCTAATATAAACCCACTCCTTTTTTCCTGAAGAATATTGGCTATGATATTGTTCAAACTCACCAATCCAGTATAATTTACCTGAATAGAATTTAGAGCTTCTTCCCAAGTCTGTTGAGACTCTTTCTGATTGTCTAAATAACCCACACAGGTAATGGCTCCGTATAGATCTTCTTTTAATCCTGAAATAATCTCTTGGTGCTTATCAAATTGAGTTACATCTAATTCAATAATGTTCGGTTTATTTTGATAGCGTATTTCAAAGTCGGAAACCAAGGTTTCTAATGATGCTACATTTCTGGCCGTTAAGGTTAGTCTGGCTTCTTTTTGAGCTAAAGCTCGGGCAATAGCAATGCCTACATCACTTGTTCCGCCAATCAATAGAATATGTTTGCCTTTAAATTTCAACGCGTTTGGATTGTAAAGAAGTTAACAGTTCTTTTAAATTATATTTTTTTCTAATCTCTCTGAATTTTTCAATATTAGGATACCCTTTTTCAAAGGTTGCTTTAGACACTCTCACATCTTTTGAAAGGTAAATTCTCCCCTTGTACTTCACCACAATTGTATCTAACTTCTCTAATAATTCAAAAATACCTTTTTCAATTTTAAAGTCTAGAGCTAAGCTATAACCTTCCAGAGGAAAAGACAAGTAATTCTCGTTTGACTTTCCGTAGAGTTTTAAAACTGCTAAAAAAGAGCCTTTCCCTGAAGCTTCAATCTCCTGAAGTATCTCCTTCAGTCCATGAAAACTATTTTCTTTTGGTAAGATAAACTGATATTGAGTAAAGCCTTTTTTCCCATAAATTCTATTCCAATTAGCAATAGAGTCTAACGGGAAAAAGAATTTATCGAACCCTACTTTTTGTTTAGTGATCTTCTTAGACACTTTTCTGTAATACAAGTAATTGAACAGTTTGACACTTAATGTATTCAGGATAAAAGAAGGAAAGAATATAGGAACATTCATTTTTTCCTTCGGCTCATAGATTAGGTCTCCATCATCCATAAAATCACCATACATGATGAGACTTTTTCCTACACTTTTCCCTTTGGCCAAACAATCTATCCAGGCTACTGAATATGGTTCTTCCTGAATATGCTCAAACACCTCAAAAGTCTCTTTTAGATTTTTGGTTTTACGGGTGGTTTGGTAAATAGATTTTGAATTGATCTTTTTCAATTGCATCTCCACATCCATGATGATTCCTGTTAAACCCATCCCACCACAAGTTGCTCTAAACAATTCTGTATTTTCTTCTCTACTGCATTTCTTAATTTCTCCTGAAGGCAGTAATAATGAAAACCAATTCACAGATTCTGAAAAACAGCCTTCAATATGATGATTTTTTCCGTGAATATCTGAGGCAATTGCACCACCAACTGTAATGAATTTAGTCCCCGGATTGACTTTTAGGAACCACCCTTTTGGCAAAAATGTATTGATGATTTCATCTAACAAAACTCCTGATTGTGTGACTAAAACTCCAGTCTCTTCATCAAAACTTAAAAAATGGTTGTATTGTTTAATATCGATTAGATGATCGCTCACGCAACTATCTCCATAACTTCTTCCGTTACCAAAGGGAATAGAATTTATAGCAAAATTCGACGAAAGTTTATTGACCTCGAAGGATTTTTTAGTATGATCGTGTTGGGGATAATTCCCCCAGCTTATCATCCTACCCATGTCGAAAGTTGTTTTTGGTAAATGGCTAAAAAGAACACACCAAACCAAAGAATTAAACACACTTGAAGAAATCTATCTGAAAAAAGTAATTTTATGGGCGATCCACTTTTATTGTATACATAAGTAATCTGATTGTATCTAAAAACTCCTATTAAAACCAACATAAAAGTGATTAGCAAATAATTAGAGTCGTATCGTAAGGCCACCTCTTCCGAAGTAATAAAAAGCAAGTACGACACAATTAATGCAGAAGAAACAATATTGATGATTTTGTCCATAAAATGGACCGTATACTTCTTCACTACTTTTCTGTTGACCTTATCGTAATTTTCGTACTGATATACATCGTCTCTTCGTTTCGAAACAGCTATAAAAATAGATAGTAGCAGCACCATTACAATAATCCATTGTGATAAAGGCACTTCATTGACTTCTCCACCTATCATAATTCTAATGACAAAACCAATTGATATGATTACGAAATCAACAATTGGAATGTGCTTTAGCTTTATAGAGTAAAGAATATTCAGTATAAGATACATTAGCGTGAGTGTAAAGGCTTCAAAAGAGATAAAATAGATGATTGACAATCCGATTGTGACCAACACAACACCAATAAGTATAGCCGATTTAATGGATACTTTTCCTGAAGCAATAGGGCGCTCCTTTTTGTTCGGATGAATTCTATCGAACTCGACATCAAAAATATCATTGATGATGTAGACAAAACTCGTCACTAAAGAAAATCCGAAAACTACCAACAGGGTATTTAAAAACTTTTCAGGAATAAGAATTTCGCTAGAGAAAAAGAGCGGTAAGAAAATGAAAAAATTCTTTACCCAATTATCAATACGGATGAGTCTTAAAAAAGTCAACTAACTAATTTTTATAATTACCCAAATTTACAATTCTTTTTAATGGGTAAAAAATTGGCTATGAATTTATTCTACGGTAACCGACTTCGCCAAGTTTCTAGGTTGATCAACATTACACCCTCTCATCACAGCGATATGATATGACAATAATTGTAATGGGATAGTAGTTAATAACGGTGTTAATGACTCTAAGGTTTCAGGAACTTCGATTACATAATCTGCGATTCCTTTCACGATTTCATCACCTTCTGTCACGATCCCAATAATTTTTCCTTTTCTGGATTTAATCTCCTGAATATTACTGACTACTTTATCGTAATGACCTTTTTTAGTAGCAATAACCACTACTGGCATTTGCTCATCTATCAAGGCTATTGGTCCATGCTTCATTTCGGCAGCCGGATATCCTTCTGCATGGATATAAGAAATCTCTTTCAACTTTAGAGCTCCTTCTAGAGCAACAGGGAAATTAAACCCTCTTCCTAAATAAAGAAAATTTGAAGCGTTTTGATAACGCACAGAAATATCTTTTATATGCTTATTAAAATCTAAGGACTGCTCTATCTTTCCTGGAATTAACTCTAATTCTTGTAAGTGATAATGATAGTCTGAATGAGACATGGTACCCTTAGCCTTAGCTAATCGAAGTGCAATAAGGGTTAATATTGTTATTTGAGTCGTAAAAGCTTTTGTTGACGCCACTCCAATTTCTGGTCCGGCATGTGTATAAGCCCCAGCATGTGTTTCTCTTGCAATTGAAGATCCAACAACATTACACACTCCAAAGACGAAAGCTCCTTTTTCTTTAGCTAACTTAATTGCTGCTAATGTGTCGGCAGTTTCTCCTGATTGAGAAATAGCAATTACCACATCATTTTCATAAATAACAGGGTTTCTGTAACGGAATTCTGATGCATATTCTACCTCAACTGGTATTCTTGAAAATTCTTCAAAAATGTATTCTGAAACCAATCCTGCATGCCATGATGTTCCACAGGCAATGACAATAATTCTATTGGCATTCAGGAACTTCTCAATATTATCTTCAATACCAGACATTTTGATAATCCCCTGATCTGCTAAAAGCCTTCCTCTATAGGTGTCGATAATGGCTTTTGGTTGCTCATAAATCTCCTTCAGCATAAAGTGGTCATAACCTCCTTTACCAATTTGTTCAAGACTTAATTGTAGTTCTTGTACATATGGATCGACTAGTGAGTCATCGTTTATTTTACGAATCTTTACCTTTTTTCCTAATCGAATAATCCCCATTTCTCCATCTTCAAGATAAATGGCATTATTTGTATATTCTATAAATGGCGAGGCATCTGAAGCCACAAAAAACTCCTCTTCTCCAACACCAATAGCTAATGGACTTCCCAATCTAGCTGCAACAATTTCATCTGGTTTTGATCTATCAATTACTGCAATAGCATAGGCACCTACAACCTGGGTCAAAGCAATTTGAACTGCCTTACCAAGTTTTACACCTTCTTGCTTTTTTACATCTTCAATTAAATTGATTAAGACTTCTGTATCTGTATCAGATTGAAATGTATACCCTCTATTGATTAATTCTTCTTTAATGGTTGCATAATTCTCTATGATCCCATTGTGAATAATCACTAAATCTCCTGAATTAGATACATGTGGATGAGAATTGATATCGTTTGGAACTCCGTGTGTCGCCCATCGAGTGTGTCCAATCCCAAGACTTCCATTTTTGGTGTTTTCTTTAGTAGCTCTTTCTTTAAGGTCTGATACTTTTCCTTTTGTCTTGGAGATTTTAATTTGACCATCATCATACAATGCTATACCCGCACTATCATAACCTCTATACTCTAATCTTTGTAACCCCTTAATGATTATTGGATACGCTTCTCTAAATCCAATGTAACCTACTATTCCACACATAAATAATTTCGTTTAGTTAATCTTCCTCTGTATAGTAAATTTGAAGTTTCAACCTCTTTTCGATGTTCTCTGAATTAACACTATGCAATACTGTTCCTCTAGGAGAATATACTGTAGGTCCAGGCACTTCAACTATATCAGGATCTGTAGCATTCTCAATTTCAGCTAGGCTAAAATCATCTACTTTAGCAGAAACTGCCAGACCTAATCTTACATTCGTTGAATCGTTATTGATAATATTCTTGATATGCTCGGTTAACTTCATGGTGTATTTGATCCCTTTATCAAATTCATCTCTTTGAAGTATACCTAAATGGTTGGCTGCAACTTCATCAGTTGCACCGGCTGTATTAAAAAAGAAATCGACTAAGGGCGCACTATTATCAAGATCATACAAATACAAACGTTGTGGTTCAGAAGATCCTCCTTGTACTAATGCTCTATCTACATAAAGCTCTAATCTCGCTTCATTAATTAACCAGTTATTCGCTCTCAATTGATCTAATTGATCTGGCACCTCATTTCCATCAACATCATCAGTTCCAAATAACTCAATCACTCCTATTGAACCTTCTCCTCCTTTAAGATACAATCTTGAATCTGAAGTAGGAATTTCAGCCAGAATAGCTGGATTGAATGTATTGACAAAGGTATTTACTCTATTAGTTGAGAAATTTAGTGTTATCGTGTCATCTTCTTCGATCAATTCTGAAGTATCCCCATCATTATCATTATCTCCAATATCAGGAGTCATGAAAGTATAGGTGATTTCTATACTGGCTCCATCTAAATCTAGAATCATCGAGTGACCATTTCCTGTTGCAGGAGTAGACTCTATTCTAATTCCTCTGAAATAATCCTGAAAAGCATTTTCACTAATTAAATTGTCTTGAATCGCTTCGTCGATAATTAAAGCCTGAAAGTAATCCATTATGGCTTGCGCTTCTGGATTCGGATTGTCTATTGGATCTGGGTTTTCAAAAAGTACACGAAGTCTTGGCGTTAATCGCTGTGTTACCTCATCCTCTCCAGTGTCGTCATTAAATTCAGTGATTTCAATCTCGTCTGCACTTGGAAAGAACATTGGATCTTCATAAATCACACTGCTAGGTATCGATGGTCCAGTATTAATATCAAATCCTGAAAAATCTTCATTTGAATAATACACTTGAGGATCATCAAAATCGACATCTGGATCAAAATCTCTTAAAAAGAAACCTGTTCTGATTAACTTTAAGTGATTTGGTTCTGAACCAAACACTGAATCTAATTCGAAAACACTAGCACCCGTTTCATCTGTATCAATAAGTGTACTGAAATATGGAATTGTTATCAATATTTGCTTGACTACTGGCGTATCTCCAAAAGAAGGTGAATATTGACTCAAAGACACCTGATTGATTGCACTGGCATCTGTAATACCATATACGGGATCTACATACCTACCTACTAAGCTTACCGGAAGATTATTGGTTTGAACTCCTGGCGCTATTCTGTTACTATAAGCATTAATTTCTGTACCAACAAAAAGGTCTGTATTGAAATTGTTTTGACTTACAAAGTTAGCTCCAATAGTATTGAAATCTTTATCACAGGATACCGCTCCTAATAATATTAATCCACCTAGAATGAAATGGATTCTTTTTTTTAATAGTCTCATTTGTTCTTTCTCTTTTTCAACGTCTTTAGAGACGTTTTACCACATTAAGAATCGAAAGCATCAATTCTCATGTTTTATTTCATAGCATTTTTAGTTTAGCTTAATATTTTATCATAAAATGATAAATAAGCGGCTTCAAATTCGTCTTTACCAACGAACTCTAAAGTTTCTTTATTTTCTTTTCCTAAGTATTCTACAATTTCTGCTGGAATTTCGCTAGATCCAATCACAACTCCGTCAGAAGCTGATATCGCTGTTTTAATTACATTATTAAAAGTAGGACTTTCGAGTTCTTTAATCTTGTCATCATCGATTCCATCAAATCTTACTTTTCCAATCATGTTATTGTCTAATGTTCCTTCAAATGATTCATTGTACACAGACAATACAATTTTACTGTCCTGGAATAATGGTTCGTCTCCATAATATTCTTTCAAGTATAAAGGAAGCATAGAAGCCATCCAACCGTGAACATGAATAATATCTGGAGCCCAATTTAATTTCTTAACTGTCTCTACTACTCCCTTGGCAAAAAATATTGCTCTTTCGTCGTTATCAGGAAATAACTCTCCTTCTTCATTTGCAAAAGTTGCTTTTCTTTTGAAGTACTCTTCATTATCGATAAAGTATACTTGCATTCTTTCTTTAGGGATAGAAGCTACCTTTATAATAAGAGGCATGTCTAAATCATTAATTACCAAGTTCATCCCCGACAATCTAATTACCTCGTGAAGCTGATGTCTCCTTTCATTTATATTACCATATCTTGGCATAAAAATTCTGGTTTGACCACCATTTGCATTAATCATTCTTGGAGCTTCAAATGACATTGATGATATTTCTGTTTCTGGAAGGTATGGTACTACTTCTGAAGAAACATACAAAATCCTCTTATCTTTCATATAACTTTATTTATTTCTTTTCAATTAGAAATTAAGATCAAAAATTATGCAAAACTACAAAAATTATGCAGATTACTCTTATTGTTTTATGTTTGTGGGCTGTTAATTTTTTGCAAAATGATTATTTCAAAAACTAAAGCTGAGTTAAAAAAACATCTTTCATTGTTAAAAGATGATAAAAAGACTCTTGGTTTTGTTCCTACTATGGGCGCTTTTCACGAAGGGCATTTATCTTTGGTAAAAAAAGCTTTAGCCGACAACGATTATATTATAGTTAGCATTTTTGTAAATCCAACACAATTTGACAAAGAAGAAGATCTTGTTAACTATCCAAAGGCCCTTGATGCCGATGTTAACCTATTAAAATCAGTTTCTGATAATATTTCAGTATACGCCCCTAGTGTCAACGATATTTATGGTGACAATACTGCTTCTGAACATTTTAATTTTGGTGGTATCGAACATGAAATGGAAGGAAAATTCAGAACAGGTCATTTTGATGGAGTCGGAACGATACTCAAAAAACTTTTCGAATTAATCATGCCCGATCATGCCTATTTTGGGAAAAAAGATTTTCAGCAATATCGAATTGTTCAAAAATTAGTCGAAATTTTAAAATTAGACATTAAAATTATAGGTTGTGAAATCTATAGAGAAACTTCTGGATTGGCCATGAGCTCAAGAAACGAAAGGCTTTCAGAAGAAATGAGAAAGGAAGCAGCGTTTATATACAAAACACTTCAGGAAGTTAGAGATTTATTTAAAAATAAAAGCGCCAATCAAGTAAAAAAATGGGTGATTAGTGCGTTTGAAAACAATGAATTTTTAACCTTAGAATATATTGAAATTTCAGACATTGAAAACTTAAAGCCCGTTAAAAGAAAATCAAAAAACAAAACCTACAGAGCATTCATCTCAGTTTTTGCTGATAAAATCCGATTAATAGATAATATCGCATTAAATTTGCATACTTAAAAAAAATAATTCATGAAAATACAAGCAGTAAAATCTAAAATTCATAGAGTTACTGTAACCGGAGCAGAACTTAACTACATTGGAAGTATCACAATCGATGAAGCGCTTATGGAAGCCTCTAACATTTTAGAAGGAGAACGTGTTCAAATTGTGAATATTAATAATGGTGAACGCCTTGAAACTTACGCAATTAAAGGAGCAAGAGAAAAAGGCGAAATTGTATTAAACGGTCCGGCTGCCAGAAAGGTAGCTAAGGGAGATGTTGTGATTATCATTTCATATGGCTACATGGATTTTGAAGAAGCAAAAAACTTCAAACCTTCATTAATTTTTCCAAATACTGACACAAACTCACTCAATTAGTGAACCAAAAGACAAAAAAGATATTAAAGATCGTCGCCCCTATACTATTGGGTGTCGTTCTTTTACTCTATTTGTTCCATAGCACTTCACCAGAGCAGAGAAAAAACATCTATTTCTATATCCTTAATGCCGATTATAAATGGGTAGCTATTTCATTGATTTTTGGAACGCTTAGTCATTTGTCAAGAGCTTACAGGTGGAAATTCCTTTTAGAACCTTTAGGTTACAAGCCCAAATTTGCTAATAGTTTTATGGCTGTTATGGCAGCTTACTTTGCTAACTTAGGGGTTCCGAGGTCTGGGGAAGTATTAAGAGCCACTACAATAACGGCGTATGAAGGGATTCCTTTTGAAAAAGCTTTCGGGACTATTGTCGCTGAACGAATTGCAGATCTCATTATGAGTTTTATCATTATAGGAATTGCCCTATGCGTTCAATATGATGTGATTATTGAAGCCATTCAAAAAAAGATTCCAGAAAATCCCTTTGCCTTATTAGTAATTGGACTTGCTCTGACTTTCTTGGCTTTCTTGGCCCATAAACTTTTTAGAAAATCTGAACATAAACTCATTGTCAAAATAAGAAACTTCATTGACGGACTTAAAGAAGGGATGATTAGCATTTTCAAGATGAAGCAAAAATGGGCTTTTATTTTTCATACGTTCTTTATATGGTTTATGTATGTGATGATGTTTTATGTCATCTTCTTTTCGGTTGAAGAAACCAAAGACGCTTCTCTTAGCGCTGTGCTTTCTTCGTTCATCACAGGTTCCTTTGCTGTCGCCACAACCAATGGTGGTTTTTTAGCCTATCCGTTAGCCATTGAAAAAACATTGGTATTGTATGGCTTACCTGGCGAACCTTCTCAAGCTATAGGTTGGATCATGTGGTCTGGACATACATTGCTAACTATTATTTTTGGTGCCCTATCATTCTTCTTTCTTCCTATTTTTAATAGAAAGAAATAATGATTATATTGCTAATTCAAAATCTATATGCTAAAACCTCGTAATTATGAAAAGAGTACTAATTCTTTGCCTATTGGCTTTAATCGCCAATATCAGTTTTTCTCAAACACTTTATGAATCAATCAAATCCAACAAGCTTGGAGAAAACAGGCAAATCAAAATTCAACTCCCAAGAAATTACGATAAAAATTTAACGCTAGGTTATCCTGTTATTATTGTACTAGATGGAGACTATCTTTTTGAACCAGTTGCAGGTAATATTGACTATTATTCTTATTGGGAAGACATGCCAGATGCTATTGTAGTTGGAATTTTGCACGGTGAAAAAAGACAGGATGATCTATTATACGATGAAGAAGGATTTCCTGCTGAAACTGGAGCTAAGTTTTTTGAGTTTATAGGTCAGGAATTATTTCCCTATATCGATAGTAGTTTTAGAACTGAAAACTTCAGGGCTATTGTTGGACATGCCGAATCGGCAAATTATCTAAATTTCTATCTTTTTAAAGATGTGCCGCTATTCAACTCTTATATCTCATTGAGCCCAAATTTCAGTCCTAATATGGAGGCTAGATTAGCAGAACGCTTGAGCACTATGCAGGAAGAAAACAAAATTTTCTACTATATGGCCACTGCAGATAGCGACATCAAAAGCCATAGAGTTTCTATAGAAGGTTTTGACAAAAAATTAAGCGCTATAGACAAAGACAATGTTTCTTACAGCTACAATAAATTTGTTGACGGTTCCCACTATTCTGTAGTAACTAGTGGAATACCTAAGGCAATCGATAATATTTTCAAAGCCTACAGACCTATAACCAGAAAAGAATACAAAGAAGATATTTTAACTTCTGAAAACCCTTACGAATATCTTGTCAACAAATATGAAACAATCAAAACTCTTTTTGGAATTGACAAACAAATTTTAGGGAATGACTTTAAAGCCATTGAAACTGCTTTGAGAAAAAAAGAAGATTGGGAATCGTTCACTTTGTTAGCGAAACTTGCTAAAGAAAATTACCCAAAATCTGTATTACCAATGTACTATATGGGTATTTTTTACGAAAATACGGGAGAGCCTAAAAAAGCAGTGAAATCTTATAAATCTGGTTACGGACAAATTGAAGTTGCCGGTGTGACAATAGATCATATGTTATCACTTGCTGAAGAAATTGAAATAGATTTTGGCTGGAAATAATCCTTAAACACCCTTATTGCCTCTATGGCCAAAGTTAAAACTTCTTATTTCTGTCAGAATTGCGGTGCATCTTACGCAAAATGGCAAGGACAATGCACGTCTTGTCATGAATGGAACACCATTGTAGAAGAAGTTATTCAAAAGAACGAACCTAAACATTGGAATACTTCAAGTGAAAAAAAATCAAGAATTGCCAAACCCGTCAAGATTTCAGAAATAGAGTCTTCTCAGGAACGACGATTGGTTACGCTCAACAAAGAATTTAACAGAGTTTTAGGCGGCGGTATTGTTCCTGGTTCCTTAACGCTTCTGGGCGGAGAACCTGGTATAGGAAAATCAACTTTACTCTTACAAATAGCACTTCAATTACCTTTCAAAACCTTGTACGTTTCAGGAGAAGAAAGCGCTCAACAAATAAAAATGAGAGCTGATAGAATCGCACCAAATTCTGAGCTTTGCTACATCCTCACAGAAACTAAAACACAACATATCTTTAAACAAATTCAGAAGGAACAACCTGATATCGTTGTAATAGATTCTATCCAAACATTACATACAGATTATGTAGACTCCTCTGCTGGCAGCATTTCTCAAATAAGAGAGACTACTTCTGAGCTTATCAAGTTTGCAAAAGAAACCCATACCCCAGTTGTTTTAATTGGTCACATTAATAAAGAAGGAAACATTGCTGGTCCTAAAATTTTAGAGCATATGGTCGATACTGTTCTTCAGTTTGAAGGAGACAGAAATCATGTGTACAGAATATTGCGTTCATTGAAAAACAGGTTCGGATCTACCCATGAGATCGGTATTTTTGAAATGTTAGGAAACGGACTAAGAGAAGTGAGCAATCCTTCGGAAATATTGATTTCTAAAAACAAGGAATTACTTAGCGGGAATGCTATCGCTGTCACTGTTGAAGGTATGCGCCCGTTATTAATTGAAATCCAATCTTTAGTCAGCACAGCAGTTTACGGAACTCCTCAACGTAGTGCTACCGGATACAACGTAAAGCGATTGAACATGCTGCTTGCCGTACTTGAAAAAAGAGCAGGTTTCAGATTAGGAGCTAAAGATGTTTTCCTGAACATTACTGGCGGGATTTCTGTTGACGATCCTGCTATAGATTTAGCTGTTGTTGGCGCCATTCTATCAAGCAATGAAGATATCGTTGTTGAAAAAGATATTTGTTTTGCTGGAGAAGTTGGTTTATCAGGAGAAATAAGGGCTGTGAATAAAATAGATCAAAGAATTTCTGAAGCAGAAAAAGAGGGACGCCGCCAAGAGGGAGTATTGCAAAATTAACAATATAAAACTTGTAGAAGTTCGCGGCGAGGACAAACTCTCTAGAGAGATTTTTAAAAAATATGGGGTTAACTTATGAATAACTCGGTTTTAGTCGAATTTTAGTGTCTTCCACTAATAAAATCAGTTTAAAAAACACAAAGATTGAAATTGTTCAGGTATCCAAAATAGAAGATGTGGTTTCTGAACTTTTCGGATAACAAATTTAATAGAAATATTAAACCCAAATTATACACTACACTATCTATTGTAACTCGAAACTAATGCAAAATCTGGAAAAAGTAGTATCAGCTCAATCTCATCCTAAAACTAATAAATACAAGTCGGCTTACTCAATTCTAAAATGAGATGTTCATTAGAAATAATCGTGATTTTAACATTTTGAAATCCAGTAATTACAAGCCTTTTAACTATATTTAGCCCTCGAAAAAATCAACGCTATACTTTTAACAATGCAAAAGAAAAATTTTTTAGGCTTATTCATTGCTTTTCTTGCACTAATAAATCTTTCCGCATCTTACGCTCAAAATGGTTCAAATCCTGAATACTACGAATGGTTTGACGCTATAATAGGAGTTGAAAACACTGGGCTCTACGATGGAATTGAATACAAAGAAAAATATCGAACTATCAATGAAAAACACAAGTTTTTCCTTTCTCCAAACTTCCTGAAAGGAGATGTTATCTATGACGGTCAGATATACGCTAATATCGACATGAAATACGACCTTCATGAAGATCTTCTTTTAGTTAAACTTAAAAACAAAGATGGTGGAGATGTGATTCTAGAGTTGATGAAAGATAAAGTAAATAGTTTTTCTATCGCAGGTAACAATTTTGTTCAATTAAAAAGCGAAGAACAGGGAATTACTGGATTTTATGAAGTTTTATCTAGAGGAAAGGGATTTACTTTTTTCAAGAAAAACAAAAAACATAGAAAAGAGAAATTAGATAAAAAAGTAGTGTATAGTGAATTTAATAATGATGATGAATATATCCTACTCTACAACGATATTTACTCCAGCATTAAATCAAAAAGAACCTTAACCAAAATATTCCCTGAATACAAAAAAGACATTAATGTATTCCACGACAATAACGAGAACTTATTAAGATCAAATCCTGATGCCTACATGTCAGAATTAATGAGACTCATCGATAAATTAATGTCCTAAATCAACTTATTGGCAAATGAAAAAATTCTTGCTTATACTTATGCTATTTTCTTTCCAACTCATCTTCTCTCAAGATGATCGTGAAAGTCAAAAAATATCTTTAAGCTTTGAAAACTCAAGTAGAAAAGATGTAATTGCTCAAATTGAAGAGAAAACGGGATACCGTTTTTATTTTGTTGAAAATTGGTTAGATGACAAACTGATTTCAGGAAATTATGAAAACAAACCTGTTGCAGATATCTTAGATGAAGTTTTTAAAGAAACTGTTATTAACTATTATATTTCTTCTGACAACAAAGTCATCTTAACTCAAAATAACTTGATTTATGATAACCTTCCTGAAGGTTTCTTCGGAAAATCAAACCTAGTTATAGACGATAAAGCAAGTGAACCTGTTTTTGTTACTGAAGCATCATCAGGTAATTCAAAAATAGAAACAATTAGAATTGGTAAAGAAGATAAAAACCTGAATCAGAAAAGATTTATCTTAAGCGGTATCGCTACTAATGTGATTACTGGTGAACCAATTGCTAACTTAGCTATCATTGTTAAAGGAAGAAACATCAGTACTGTTACCGATATTGACGGTAAATATACCATAGAACTTCCTCCAGGGGAAAACATACTTGAAACTACTTCATTAGGAATTGAAGACTCTAGAATGAGAGTCGTTATTTACAGCAATGGATCCTTAGATTTTGATTTAGCTGAAAGCTCTGAAATATTAGACGAAGTTGTTTTAAGAGCCAATAGAGATAAAAATGTTAAGGAAGCCATTACTGGTGTTAATCAAATTGAAGTTGAAGAAATTAAAAATATCCCTTTAGTACTTGGCGAACGTGACATCCTAAAAGTAGCCACTACTTTACCTGGGATTAAAACCGCTGGTGAAGGATCTGCTGGATTTAATGTAAGAGGAGGTAATACCGATCAAAACTTAATCTTATTAGACAATGCTGTTATCTACAATCCTTCTCACTTCTTCGGGATTTTCTCTGCACTAAACCCATTTACTTCAGGAGAGGTAAACATTTATAAAGGAAGTATCCCTGCTGAATACGGTGGACGTTTATCTTCTGTATTCGACATTAATACCAAAGATGCTACTGTTGAAAAATTTGGAGGAGAAGTATCTGTCGGACCTGTAACGAGTAATATTACTCTAGAGGCTCCTGTTGTAAAAGATAAATCTGGGATTATTTTTGGTGCCAGAGGAACTTATTCAGATTTAATTCTTCAGCAATTAGACGATAAACAACTTCAAAACAGTCAGGCTTCATTCTATGACTTTGTGGCTAAATACAATCATAAAATAAACGAGAATAATAATCTTGAAACTACTGGTTATTATAGCCGCGATGCTTTCAGTATTACTTCAGACTCAGTATTTAATTACAGTAACAGATTATTCTCACTTAAATGGGATCACAATTTTAACGATAAAAACAGAGGAAGTCTTATTCTAGCGAATAGCCAATACCGTTTCGGAATCGAGTTTGAAGGAGAAACAGATGATAATTTCGATTTAAGCTATAAAGTAAATGAGACTCAGTTGAAGTTACGAATGAAATATCTTCATAGCGATGCTCACAAATTCGACTATGGTATTTCTGGAAAATTATATAATGTAGACCCAGGTAATATAGACCCATTAGGTTCCAATTCCATTGTAGAGCCTCTTGATATTCCTCGAGAACGGGGACTCGAATCTGCTATATTCATCTCAGACAACTGGACTATTAATAAGAAGCTCCTCATTAATGCTGGGATTCGATATTCGATATTTGCCGCCCTCGGTGAATCTACACAGCGTATTTATGCTGAAGGATTACCTCGTAATGAAGGAACATTAATCGGAACAGAAGAATTTGGAAGTAATGAAGTTATTGAAACTTATGGTGGCCCAGAAGTAAGATTATCTGCACGCTATTTTATCGATCCTACATTTTCTGTAAAAGCAAGTTACGGTAATACATTCCAGTACATTCATACCTTATCGAATAATACTACTGTATCTCCTACAGACACCTGGAAACTTTCAGACATTAACATCAAACCTCAGGAAGCCAGACAGTACTCTTTAGGATTCTATAAAAACTTAGACGGTAATATGTATGAGTTAAGTTTAGAAGGATACTATAAAACTACCGACAATATTTTAGATTATAAGGTTGGTGCAGAACTTTTACTGAATGAAACCATAGAACAAGAAGTATTACAAGGTCAGGGTAAATCATATGGAGTAGAATTCTTAGTGAAGAAAACTGCTGGAAAACTTAACGGATGGTTAGGATATACCTATTCAAGATCATTTGTTAAACTAGACAGTGAATTTGCAGAAGAAAGAGTAAACAATGGTGAATATTTCCCAGCGAACTTTGACAAACCTCATGACGTGAGTTTAGTTGCGAACTATAAATTAACCAAGCGTTTTAGTTTATCGGCTAACTTTACTTACCAAACAGGTAGACCTGTAACTTACCCAATTGGTAGTTACATCTTTAACGGATCTGAGCAAGTACTATATAGTGACAGGAATAAATTTAGAATTCCTGATTACTATAGAGTTGACGTAGGACTGAATATTGAAGGAAACCACAAGATCAAAAAATTTGCTCATAGTTTCTGGAACATTTCAGTATATAATGTGTTAGGAAGAAATAACCCATATTCGGTATTCTTCGTTACTGATAACGGCCAAATAAAAGCTTATCAGAGTTCTATTTTTGCTATTCCGGTACCAACAATTACGTATAACTTTAAATTCTAATATTGTGTCTTTAAAATTTATAACAAATAAGTCTTATGCTCAAAAAGTCTTGCTGTCATTAATGGCATTATTTCTTGCAAGTTGCTTAGAAGAATTTGATTTCCAGACGGAAACTTTTGAAAGCGCAATTGTTGTTGAGGCAACTATTACTAATGAGTTCAAAAATCATACTGTATTAATTACCAGAACATTTCGTTTTGAAGAAGATGGGCCAAGTGCAGAAAGTAATGCAAATGTAACTGTAGTTAGCAATACTAACACCTATACTTTTCAGGAAACAACTCCGGGAGTTTATGTTTCAACAACACCTTTTAGTGCACAAGCTGGTATCGATTATCAACTATTGATCACTACAAGTGATGGTAGAAATTACCAATCTGCTACAACGCAGTTAACCAATGTTACTCAAATTGACACTATAGAAGCCAATAGAATCACAAACGATGATGGTGAGAACGGAATGCAAATCACTGTAGATAGTTTTGATCCTACAGGAAACTCTAAATACTACCGTTACACTTACGAAGAAACCTATAAAATAATTGCACCGCTCTGGAGTCCTTTAGACGCGCAACCATCGACAGATCCAGGCAGCTGTGATTTATCTTTTTTGCCAAGAGTAGAAGAAAACAGAACTTGTTTTGCTTCTAATAACTCCAATAGCATTATTTTAACAGATACGACAGATTTTATAGAAGATCGAGTGAGTGGCTTTGAAGTACGATTCTTAGATAGTAACAACTATATTATTTCACACAGATACTCCATATTAGTATACCAATATGTACAATCACTTGAGGCCTATACTTTCTACAGAACACTTAGAGACCTTTCTAGTTCAGAGAGTTTATTCAATCAGAATCAACCAGGGTTTTTTGCAGGGAATGTCACTTCTGTAAGCAATGAAAATGAGAAAGTAATCGGGTTTTTTGAGGTATCATCAGTAGATTCTGAAAGAATATTTTTTAATTACGCAGATTTTTATCCAAACGAACCATTACCAGATTATGTAATATCCTGTACTACTGTAGCTCCTGAACTTCAAAACGAAGCGGGGTGTGTATTATCATTACAAGTTGCGGCTGGAAACATAGAATATGTTGCAGACAATAGTAATCCAGATCCAGATACTAATGAAGGACCTTATTTAATGGCTTCTCCACCATGCGT
>JABSPN010000240.1 GCA_013214425.1 Flavobacteriaceae bacterium
TCCTAATCCGGTACAAGCTCCTGCAGCAGTCGTGTTTGATGAGGTAACGAACGGGTATGTTCCAAAGTCGATATCGAGTAAAGAACCTTGAGCTCCTTCAGCAAGAATCGTTTTTCCGTTTTTGATAGCGCCATTTAAATATTCTTCACTATCGATAAACTGAAGCTTTTTTAATACTTCAATAGAAGCAAAAAACTCTTCTTCCATTTCGTCAAGATCATATTCTAAATCTACATTGTAGAATTTGATCATGGCTTCGTGCTTATTCGCTAAAGCTCTGTATTTTGTAGTCCAGTTATCTAATTCTAAATCTCCTACACGAATACCATTTCTACCTGTTTTATCCATGTAAGTTGGTCCAATTCCCTTTAGGGTCGAACCAATTTTAGCTTTTCCTTTAGCAGCTTCAGAAGCGGCATCTAAAAGACGGTGTGTAGGAAGAATAAGATGTGCTTTGCGAGAAATAATTAATTTGGTATAAATATCGATATTAAATTGCTTTAAGCCTTCAAGTTCTTTAGCAAAAACTACAGGATCGATTACAACACCATTTCCGATAATGTTGATTGCCTTATCGTGAAAAATTCCTGAAGGAATGGTTCTTAAAACGTGTTTGATCCCATCAAATTCTAAAGTATGTCCTGCATTTGGCCCTCCTTGAAATCTTGCAATAATATCGTAGTTTTTAGTCAGTACATCAACTATTTTCCCTTTTCCTTCGTCTCCCCATTGGAGACCTAGTAATAAGTCAACTGCCATTTAATGTGTCGTTAAAAAGTTATTTAGATTTTTTAGTTCCGTAGAAATATAATGAGTGGTTATCGATTTCAATATCGAAAATTTCCTCGATTGTTTTTTTAATACTATGAATTCGAGGATCACAAAACTCTAAGACTTCTCCAGTATCGGTAAGAATGATATGATCGTGATTTTTATCAAAGTACGATTTTTCATAATGCGCTTGAGAATTCCCAAACTGGTGTTTTCTGACTAAAGCACAATCCATCAAAAGCTCAATCGTATTGTAAAGCGTTGCTCTACTTACACGATATTTTTTATTTTTCATTTTGATGTAAAGTGATTCGATATCGAAATGCTCATCACTACTGTAAATCTCTTTCAAGATAGCGTATCGCTCAGGAGTTTTTCGATGACCTTTTTTTTCAAGATAATTGGTAAAGACATTCTTTACAATTTCCTGATTATCTAACTTTTTGTCTTCCATAAATATTTAAAAAACAAATTTACAACTTTATAAACGATTTACTTTGTCTATTCCGTTTACTTTTTTAATGTTTTCAACAAGTTTATTAAGTGTTTTCTTGTTTTTCACCATTACGGTTAAATTCCCTTTAAAAATCCCGTCATCTGTATCGAAATTTAACTTTCTCATATTTACGTGCATAATGTTGGAAATCACCTTGGTAACATCGTTTAAAAGACCAATTTTATCAATACCAGTTAGTTCTAATTCAACCATGAATTCTTGTTGTGAAGAATCAATCCATTTGGCCTTCATAATTCTGTAGGCATAATTGGCTTGAAGACTTACAGCATTCGGGCAATTATACTTGTGAATTTTGATTCCATCATTTACCGTAACGAAGCCAAAAACTTCATCACCTGGAATTGGATTACAACAATTAGAGGGTTTGTAATCTAGTTTTTCCTCTTCTTTTCCGAAGACTAATTGATCATAGTTATGAGTAACCTCTTCTTTATTGATTTGAGGGTCGTTTCCAGGTCTTCTTATTCGCTTCTTAAAGAAATTGATGAGTGTATTACTTCTTTGCGCAGCATATTCTTTAAGTTTCTGGTTGTCAATATTACCAATACCTGCTCTGTAGAACAGATCTAAACTCGTTTTTAATCCGAAGAAATTGACTAATTCATTGACAGTTTTCTCATCCAGAGCAATTTTTAACTGACGTAGTTTTCTGGTAAGAATTTCTTTCCCTTCTTGTCCGATTAACTTTCGTTCTTCGTTTAACGAATTCTTAATTTTAGATTTCGCTCTGGCTGTTGTTACGTAGTCTAACCAGTTGGCAGTAGGCTTTATTTTTTCTGAAGTGATAATTTCTACTTGATCTCCACTTTTCAGTTCTCTACTTAAGGGAACCAGTTTTCCGTTTACTTTAGCACCTCTTGTTTTGAGTCCAACTTCTGTATGAATATGAAAAGCAAAATCTAAAGGTGTAGCTCCTTTAGGTAATGACTTAAGATCTCCTTTAGGAGTAAAGACAAAAATCTCTTTAGCATAGAGATTTAATTTGAATTCTTCAACAAAATCAACGGCATTGCTGTCCTGGTTTTCAAGTGCTTCCTGAAGACGATTTAACCATTCGTCAAGTCCAGTTTCTTTTTCAGATCCTTGTTTGTATTTATAGTGAGCTGCATAACCTTTTTCGGCAATCTCGTTCATACGTTCAGACCTGATTTGGACTTCTACCCAACGACCTTTAGGTCCCATAACGGTAATATGTAAGGCTTCGTATCCTGTAGATTTAGGAGAGGAAATCCAATCTCTTAAACGTACGGGATTAGGTCTGAAATGATCGGTTACTATTGAATATATTTTCCAGGCGAGAAACTTTTCATGCTCATAAGCAGATTTGTAAATAATACGAACAGCAAACTTATCATAGACTTCATCAAAGGTGACATTCTGAGCTAACATCTTTCTTCTGATAGAGTAGATAGATTTCGGTCTTCCTTTTATTTCATAATCTAACTTTTCATTGTCAAGACAATCTCTAAGTGTATTATTAAAAGCTTTGATATAAGCTTTTTGTTCTTCCTTGGTTTCCTCAATTTTATCGGCAATGTCGCTGTATACATCAGGTTCAGTATATTTTAAACTGAGATCTTCTAATTCAGTTTTAATGTTGTACAACCCAATTCTATGGGCTAGAGGAGCATAGATAAAAAGTGTTTCGGAAGCAATTTTCACTTGCTTATGCTGAGGCATGGAATCCATCGTTTGCATGTTGTGTAAACGATCGGCAATCTTAATGATAATAACGCGTACATCTTCGTTGAGAGTCAATAGCATTTTCCTGAAATTCTCTGCCTGTAAGGAAACGTCTTTTTCTTGTTTTAGATTGGAGATTTTGGTTAATCCGTCAACAATTCTTGCAATGGTTTCCCCAAATAATTGCTCTATGTCAGCAAGAGTGAACTCGGTATCTTCAACAACATCGTGAAGTAAAGCGGCAGCAATAGAAGTAGCGTCCAGACCAATTTCAGCAGCAACAATTTTGGCTACAGCAATTGGATGGAAAATATAAGCTTCTCCACTTTTCCTTCTTTGCTCTTTATGTGCATCAACCGCTGTGTTAAAGGCTAAACGGATTAGCTTTTTGTCTTCTTTAGACAAAGACTGGTAACTTATCCTAAGTAGTTTCCTGTACTCTTTGGCTATTGCAGCATTCTCTAATTCAATCTCCTCTTCAGTCATAGAACTAAAGTAGCATAACTCAAAGAATTATGCAATTAATTATTTTGAAGATTTTGAATCCGTTGTAACAAAGAGGGATGTGAGTAATGAAACCAAACATACCAGGGGTGTGGTGTTAAATTACTCAGATTGTTTTTAGATAGCTTTTTTAATGAAGAAATTAAGTCAGAAGCATTATGCGTGTTTTTCGCATAATTATCGGCTTGATATTCAAATTTTCTAGAAACGATATTCATTAAAAGACCCGTGATATGTGAAATCGGACTGTACAGTAACCCAAAAGCAATTAATCCTATATGAAATGAAGGAATGTCAACCGCCAGAGCTTTTGCTAATATAGAACTGTCTATAAAGATGGATAAAATCCACAGTGTGAGCCCAGTAGTAATAATTGATAAAGTAAGATTAAATATAATATGTTTCTTTTTGTAATGCCCTACTTCATGCGCTAATACCGAAACAATTTCATCTTCTTCTAAATCATGAATCAATGTATCATATAGCGTGATTCTTTTCTGACCACCAAATCCGGAAAAATACGCATTGGCTTTAGTACTTCTTTTAGAACCGTCTATCACAAATATATTATCTAATTTAAATCCGACCTGAGATGCGTAAGTAGAAATTTTATCTCTTAAGCTTCCTTTTTCCAGCGGAGTTTGTTTGTTGAATAGTGGCACGATGAGTTTGCTGTAAAACATATTCATAAAAAGGCTGAAAATAGTAATAACTCCCCAGGCATAGATCCAGAAATTTTCTTGGGTCTTTTCATAAATGAATATGATGAAGGCGAGTAGCCCTCCTCCTATTATTGCACCCATAATACCGCTTTTTATTTTATCTAAGAAAAATGTCTTTTTTGTCGTTTTGTTAAAGCCGTATTTATCTTCTATGATAAACGTGCTATAGTAAGAAAACGGTAAGGTAAATAGTGTGCTCCCAACCATAATAATTCCGAAGAAAAGTAAACCAATTAGAATTGAATTATCTGTAATGGATCTTGCTAAATCATCAACTAATTTGAAGCCATCAATAAATAAAAAGCTAAGGGTAAGTACAAGTGAAAAAGTAGCAGTTAAATTACCAAATTGAAAACGCTCTGTTTTGTATTCTTGAGACTTCAGATATTCGTCTTCGTTATAGACATCTTTTAAAGGATCAGGAATAGGATGATTAAATCTTTTTGCATTTAGGTAATCTAGAAACTTGTCTAGAGAAAAGTCAAAAAGTAAAATGACTATAAATACTATAAATATTGCTTTAGGGGTCATGTCAATTAATTGAAATTTCGTTGTCTTTTCGCTTCAAAGATCAAGATGCCCGCTGCTACTGAAACGTTCATAGAGTCTATTTCACCTTGCATCGGAATATTAATATTTTTAGTAGCGGCAGTTCTCCATTCCTCACTAAGCCCGGTAGCTTCTGTACCAACAACTATGGCTGAAGCTTCAGTAAAATCCACCTCGTGATAATTATTTGAATTTTGTAGAGTAGCTGCATAAATATGAATCTGTTTATCGTTTAAAAAAGAAATAATTTCAGCAGTACTTCCTATGGCTACGGTATTGGTAAATAAGCATCCCACACTGGATCTGATGATATTCGGATTGTAAAGGTCTGTTTTAGGATTGGCAATACATACCAAATCGACATTGGCTGCATCAGCAGTACGAAGTAGCGCACCAATATTACCAGGCTTTTCAGGAGCTTCAGCAATGAGGATTAGTGGATTTTCAGCTTTAATGAGTTCAGCATCTAAAGTATGATTTTTAGTTTTGATCAACGCAATAATACCCTCAGTAGAATCCCGGTAAGCAATTTTTTTATAGACTTCTTGACTAATTTCTA
>JABSPN010000241.1 GCA_013214425.1 Flavobacteriaceae bacterium
TTCTGAAATAATGTTTAATTCCTAAATTGAGTAGAATGGTGGATGTTGCAATGGAAAAACTTTTACAGTCAATCCCTTTTTTTCTCCAATACCAGGAACAGGCCAGACTTCTTAATAATTGATCACTTTTATCCAACTTGTATTGGAAGTTATTGTATAAAAAGTCGTGAATTCTATTTACAGTTTGGGCTAAAGATCTTTGTTGCAATACCTTTGCAATTTTCTTTCCTTGTAATTGATACTTAAAAGAAATCTTACGCATTTCTACAAGTGTATCATAGGTGTCTTTTGCATCTGGAAGAAAAGTTTTTTTGCAAGTAACCTTTGGGAAAAGGTTATCGAATTCTTTACCACTTTTTACTTTACGTCTTAATCTTTTTTCTTCGTCACTGTAGCTACTCATATCAAATTGTCAATGAACTTAATCTGAGCGCAAGTAACTATATGATTAACTAGCGATTTTTTGAAAATGAAGGCTTTGACCTTGTTTTGGTGTATTTTCCTTGTTTTTAAATAAAAAAAGAGAAAACATCAAACTAAAACATGTTTTTCATTCCCTACAATCCCTACAAGAGATTAAATATCTATAAATCAAATAATTAATATTAAAAATAAGTAGTAAATAGTGTAGGATAGTGTAGGAAGTTGTAGGGATTGATTTTTGAAGTCCTACAACATCCTACAAAATAGTCTTGATTTTTAGGCTGTTATAAATGAGTTCCTACAATGTCCTACAGAGATAAAAACTATTAAAACACAGTAAATCAGGCATTTAAAGTTTTTAAATCAGTAGAGTAGGGATTGTAGGGAATGAAAATCGATATTTTGACTGCTATTTTTTAAAAAAATAGTCGACAGCTGGTATAGTTTTATTCTTCTATACTGCAGATTTTTTATCTTTAGAGTCCCAAAACTTAATTTTAATTCTATGGATAATCGTAAGCAAACTTTTGTTTACTGGTTAATTGTATGTTTGATATTGACCTTTTTGTTTTTACTTCTATATAGTGCATACAAGGTCACAAAAGAGATAATTTAGAATAATGAACTCTGAGGATCATCATAACTTACATGATTTAATATCTCAGGATAGTTTGATTCTTTTCTAAAAGCTATTACAATCAAATGGCAAAAATAAGTTTTGGGTGTTTTTACAAAGGTAAATATTGCCTTAATTCATTCGACGAGTGTTATTAATTTTTTCCTGTAATTGCAGTAAATAATAGGTAGTAAAGTCCCCTAATTCTTCCCCCAAAAATTAAAAACCGATGTAAATCAGTGAATTACAACGGTTTTTGTGACCCCGAAGGGAGTCGAACCCCCAACCGCTGGAGCCGAAATCCAGTGCTCTATCCAGTTGAGCTACGGGGCCATTATTTAAGCCATTAAAATACGCTTAACCACTGTAGAAATTAACTTTCCATCTGCCTGTCCTGCTAACTCTTTGGAGACAATCCCCATGACTTTACCCATATCTTTCATTCCGTCTGCTCCTGTAGCTTCAATAGTTTGCACAACTACCTTCTCTACTTCTTCTTCTGAAAGTTGCTCTGGTAAAAACTTAGCAATCACTTCTGCTTGTGCTAATTCTGGCTCTGCCAAATCTGCTCTATTTTGTTCAGTAAAAATAGCTGCACTATCTTTTCGTTGCTTTACTAGCTTTTGTAAAATCTTAATTTCATCTGCTTCCGATAATTCTTCTTTAGCTCCGCTCTCTGTTTGCGCTAATAAAATAGCCGATTTAATTGCTCTTAATGACGTTAATGTCACTTGATCTTTAGCCTTCATCGCCTCTTTCATGGCTGTCATGATTTCTTGTTGTAAGCTCATTTTTTTACTTTTTAAAACTGGAAACGAATATAATACAAAAAACTCGGATAATTAATACAATTATCCGAGTTAGAAATTAACCTGAGTTACAGTTTTAATCTACATTATCATGTAGAAAAGAGTTATTTGAACGTAACTGTATGTCATCGTTGCTATCTGTTCCTAAAGACATTCTTGAACTAGAATCTTCAGATGAAGGTTGTGTTTCATCTAAATCGATCCCTTGTCGTTTATAAGCAGGCTCTTTTTCAATCTCATCAATCTTTGACGAGTTATTTCTAAACTTATAATTAAACTCCTTCATCTTCTTTCTTCTCTCATCTGCTCTGTTCTTTAAAATATCTTCTATGGAGCTATTCATTGGGCTTACATCCCCTTCTTCTAACGGAGCTTCTTCTGTTTTAGTATCGGTATCTTCTACAATCTTTTTCTCAAAAACCAATTCTTCTTCTACTAAGGTCTCTTCTTGCTTCTCAACACTCGCTTCTGTTAATTGGTCTTCCATATCCATATAATTCTCTAATGAATACTTCACCACACCATCGAGCGTATGCTCAGTTACAGGAATTACTTCAATTGCATCTTTCACCTCTATTTCTTTGATTTCATCATCTGTTAAATCAAATACAATTGGCGCTTCATCTTCTCCTGAGGTACCCTCTGTTTCAGCTTCAGCTTTTGTTTCACTAAAGGGTAAATCAAACCGTAATTCAAACTGATCTTCCTCCTGAACAAATTCTGGCTCATTGACTTCAATTTCTGTCACACTTTCGTTAGACACTGGTGTAATAATGAAATCATCGATTGCAGAAGTAACTGCAGCAGGTGCTAACACTTCCTCGTATACGACATCAATATCTCTTATTAGATCAGTAGTCGGAATTAAGTCCATTTCCATTTGGACTGCATTTTCCTCCTCTTCCTCATCTAATAAAGTATGTACGATCTTTTCTTCTGAAACTTCTTCTGTCGTTGTCTCTTCTAAAACAATTGGATCGTTCACCTCAAATTCAGCAATCTCAGTTGTTTCAGCAGTCAAATTCTTCACTACTTCTTGCTCATCTTCTAAAGAATGAATGATCTTTTTTGCTTCAGTATTGGTGATTTCATTTTGTTGATCGATATCAAATCCTGTAGCGATAATCGTAACAGAGATCGCATCGGCTAATGTTTCATCTTCTCCAACACCCATAATAATGTTAGCACCATTACCTGCCTCACTCTGAATATGATCATTAATTTCACCAATCTCATCAATTGTGATTTCTTCTGTTCCTGAGACGATTAATAACAAGACATTCTTAGCGCCTGTAATTTTATTATCGTTCAATAACGGAGAATCTAATGCTTTTATAATGGCTTCTTGAGCTCTGTTTTCTCCTGAAGCGTTTGAAGAACCCATAATCGCTGTACCACTGTTTGAAAGTACAGTTTTGGCATCTCTAAGGTCAATATTTTGTGTATAGTGATGCGTAATTACCTCTGCAATTCCTCTTGCTGCAGTCGATAATACTTCATCTGCTTTCGAGAATCCTGCTTTAAATCCTAGATTACCGTATACTTCCCTAAGTTTATTGTTGTTAATAACAACAAGCGAATCAACATGTCTTCTCAATTTCTCTACTCCTAATTGCGCTTGTTCATTACGCATTTTCCCTTCAAACTGAAACGGTACTGTTACAATACCTACAGTAAGAATATCCAGTTCTTTTGCCATTTTAGCAATCACTGGTGCAGCACCTGTTCCTGTGCCACCACCCATACCAGCAGTGATAAAAACCATCTTGGTGTTAGTCTCTAACATGGCTTTAATATCTTCCAGGCTCTCAACGGCTGCTTTTTCTCCAACTTCTGGATTTGCTCCTGCACCTAATCCTTCTGTTAGTGAAACTCCCAGTTGAATTTTAATTGGCACAGCGCTATTTTCCAGAGCTTGAGCATCTGTATTACAAATGACAAAGTCTACCCCATTAATGCCTTGCTGAAACATGTGATTGATGGCATTGCTTCCGCCCCCTCCAACGCCAATTACTTTAATTACATTCGATTGGTTTTTAGGCATGTCGAATGAAATATCATTAAAATCTGTTTCGTTACTCATAATAATTACCCCGATTATTTATTTTTCCCCAATTACTTTATGTTATTCTGCATTATCTAAAAAGTCCTTCAACTTATCAGCAAACTTATCGATGAATGATTTCCTTTCCTTCTTCACAACTGGTTGTTCTTCTACTTCTGTGGAAACATCATCTGAAGTTGAATTCTCAACCGATTGCATTGATGGTTCTTCATTAGATATCGTGTTCTCTATGTCTCTTTTCGCATTTTTCTCATTTTGCTTGATGCTGTTCATTACTAAACCAACAGCGGTAGCAAATAACGGACTGGCAATTTCATCGTTTGAATCACCGGCCAGATGTTCATTCGGATACCCAATTCTGGTGTCCATTCCTGTAATATATTCAACCAATTGCTTCAAATGTTTTAACTGGCTTCCCCCTCCTGTTAATACAATACCCGCAATCAACTTTTTCTTTTGTTCTTCGTGTCCATAACTCTTTATTTCAGCAAAAACTTGTTCAATAATTTCCTGCACTCTGGCATGAATGATCTTAGACAAGTTCTTTAATGAAATCTCTTTTGGATCTCTGCCTCTTAATCCTGGAATTGAAACTATTTCGTTTTCCTTATTTTCTCCAGGCCAGGCACTACCAAACTTCACTTTTAATAGTTCGGCTTGTTTCTCAATGATAGAACATCCTTCTTTGATGTCTTCAGTAATTACATTTCCTCCAAAAGGAATTACAGCTGTATGTCTAATGATGCCATCTTTAAAAATGGCTAAATCTGTGGTTCCTCCTCCTATATCGATTAAAGCCACTCCTGCTTCTTTTTCTTCCTGACTCAAAACAGCATCTGAAGAAGCCAAAGGTTCCAATGTTATGCCGGATAAATCCAAACCAGAACTTTTCACACATCTACCGATATTTCTGATAGAAGAGATTTGCCCGACTACCAAATGGAAATTAGACTCTAATCTCCCACCATACATCCCAACAGGCTCTTTGATCTCTCCTTGCCCGTCTACCTTAAATTCCTGAGGTAATACATGGATAATTTCTTCACCTGGAAGCATGGCCAATTTATGTACTTGATTTGTCAACAGATCGATATCTTCATCTGAAATCACTTCTTCAGAATTCGTTCTGGTGATATAATCACTGTGTTGAATACTTCTGATATGCTGTCCTGCAATTCCAACAGTTACATCTTCAATTTTAATTCCTGAGATACTTTCTGCCTCCTGAACTGCCTGTTGAATCGATTCAATCGTTTGAGTAATGTTATTTACGACTCCTCGGTGCACACCTAAACTTTTAGATTTCCCTACGCCTAAAATCTCCAGTTTGTTGTATTCGTTTTTACGACCAATCATGGCAACTATCTTAGTTGTTCCTATGTC
>JABSPN010000242.1 GCA_013214425.1 Flavobacteriaceae bacterium
GAATTTTGGTGTCTTTAACTTCGCTTTCCAATCTAAACAACCCTTCACTACATAGGCCGCAGCTAATGGAGCTGTTATTGCCGATGTTATTCCTGCAGCAAATAAACCAATAGACAGGAAAAATTTGGCATTAGCTCCAAATAAAGGCTCTAATCCTTTGGCTAAATCGGCTGCATTATTTACTTCAGTTATATTGGCAGAAGCAGCTGCAACAATAATTGCCATTGATACAATTCCGCCTAGAATAACTGCCAATATAGTATCGCGTTTGGCATGTTTTAAATCGGCTTCAGAATTCCATTTTTCTTTCACTAAAGAGGCATGTAAAAACAAATTGTAGGGTACCACTGTTGTGCCCACCAGGGTGATGATTCTAATCAAACTCTCTTCAGGAAAACTCGGTAGTAAGAGTCCTTTAAAAACAGCTCCCAAATCTGGTTTGGTAATAATTGCTGTTATTAAAAAAGCCATACTCATTAAGATCACCAACCCAACCATGAATTTTTCAATTATTTTATAATTACCAATGTATAATAGACAAAAAGCTATCAATCCGATAATGAGACTAAAATAATTTATAGACAAATCCCCAATAAGTATTCTGGAATTTGACCAAATGGTTTCCAAACCTAAAACACCACCACTAATATTTCCAGCTTCATAAGCAGCATTTCCCACAAATATTGCAGACAGTATCAACACGATTGATATGAACTTAAAAACAGGATTTTTGATCTCTTGTCGTATTACTTCTGAAAGTCCTTTTTGGGTTACTATCCCCAAACGTGAGGCCATTCCCTGCAATACAATTGTTGCAACTATAGAGAGTAGCATAGCCCAAAGCAATTCATAGCTATACGCTACACCTGCTAAGGTGCATACTGTGACAGTTCCCGGACCAATAAATGCTGCTGCCACTAGCGGACCTGGGCCTATATTCTTGAACCAGTTTTTAATCATTAGTCCCAGAATTTAAAGCATATATGGCAAAAGATCCTAACCAATGACCACCTTCATAAGCATCACCTACTAGATTAGGCAAGGAATATTCTATATGATTTTTAGCCATTACTTTTAGATGGTCATAGCCTTCTAATTTATTTGTAATAGCAAATAAAGCCCAGGCTCTACTGAAGTTTACACCGTCTAAATGAACCAGTTTTCCATCAGATCTGTCTGATACTTTTCCTACTTCAAATGAAAAACCCTGATCTTTTACCTGTGGTAAAAAGGAGTCAAACCATACTGTAAACTCTTCCTTAGATAAAATTCTTGACATGATCTCTGCTTCTTCTAAACATGGAGACAGGAAATCAAAACCACTCGGCTCCCAGGTTAAAGGACATCCTTGATCTCTCATATAGAAATCTTTGGCTCTTTTTTCAATCATCGATTTTAATTCTGAATGATTCAATGTATTGGCATAATCCCATGGAAAAGCCAATCCGAAGGCTGTATTGGTATGCTCTCCTACTCGAATTGGATAATTGAGTTTGGGTAAAAACTCAATATACTTAGTCACAATCAAATCTGTTAAAGGCTGTAGGTTTGTCTCTAATTCTCTTGCAAATGAGTTGTCCCAGGTGTTCAATTCTTCTGCTAGTTTCAGTAACCAGGCCCAGCCATAAGTGCGCTCGTAAGACTTATTGTGTTTTCCATGAAAATATTCTATTTCTTTTTGAATGTTTTCAGGAGAAATGTTGGTTCTTAATTTCGTTTTAATTTCTTCAGCCTTATCAAGGTTTGGGAATTGCTTTAATAAGGAGACTAAAGACCAATGTCCGTGAACCGCAGAATGCCAATCAAAGCATCCATAGAAAGTTGGATGTAATGTTTTTGGAGATTGTAAGTCATCACCTCCTCCTATGGTTTGTCCGAGTTTATTTGGATATTCCTGTTGTATACACTTTAGGGGAAGCTTAGCCAGATTATTAGCCTGCTCTAATGTCAACACTATAGGTTCATACGCTATTTGAATCTGTTCCTTTGGTGGTTCTGAATTGTTTCCTTCTGAATTATTCTCTTGATTTTTACACGCGAGAATCGCGATACCAATGAGTATTATAACTACTTTTCTCATGATGCTTTATGATGCTGTTAATTTTCGTTTGTAAACTGAAGGTGTTTCTCCTGTGAATTCTTTAAACCATCTATTGAATGCTGATTTTGACTTGAATCCAGACATATGTCCAATAGCTTCAATAGTATAGTTTTTACTTTCTTCTGAAATCAATAACGCTTTCGCTTTTTTGATTCTATACGAATTGATAAAGGAGGTAAAGTTCATTTCGAAATCAGAATTCAGGACAACCGATAAATAACTACTATTCGTTCCTACCATTTTAGCCAATTGATATACGGTTAACTGACTATCTAAATAGGGTTCATTTATTTCTAAATAACTGGTAATTTCATGCTTAAGCTGGGTTCTTTTCTCCTGATCTATCGCAGTGTTTTTTGATTCATTCTCTACTAGAACATTTCCACTATCAGTAATCGCTTTGTCTATAGAGACCTTTCTTTGTTTTGATCCCATAAATCCTATAAAAATGACATACATCAACATGGGAACATAAACAAAATATGGAGAGGAATCTGGTTCTAGTATGATAAAACTTATGACATAAAAAACATAACCTATTAAAAAGACTAACATCCACTTTAGATGCACTCCTTCTTGATATGAAAAAACTTGTTGGATTCGTTTCTTATGATAAAAATAAATTCTAAAGGATTTATATACATAAAATAAGCTGAGAGAGGGAAACAAATATACCAGGGCAACAAAATTGCTAAAATACGTTACTTTTCTCACTAATTCTGATGTGCTTTCATTAGGTTGGCTTTCTAAACCAAAATACATGTAAGAGAATATGTTAACCAGTAATAAAATAACAGGAATGATATAATGTGGAATCACCCTATCTACCTTTTTGTACTTATTAATTCGGTCGGTTAATGAAGCTATATAAAAATAGCCTGTAGGAGCTAAACTCAAAATTGATCCGTAAAAAACTATGGTATATATAGGCTTAATTGAATTTATTTCAGGAAAAAAATTACGCTGATATTGTAATAACGTTGCGAAAAGCACTAAAGTTAATAGTAGGAAATAAGCTCCTAATACCTTAAATGCTGTTTCAGATTTGGCTGAAAAAAACAACAACCTAAAACTCAATAGTAAAGCGGCAACAACTGGTATTAAAAGTGGTATTATCCCCATGTATTCTATTAGCAAAAACTAAAGATAATGAAAAGTTTTAAAGGAGATTCAATACCAGAACATGAAAATTACGCGCAGGTTAAAGATTGCTCATAATCTGTAAGAAATCTTCTTTTTTACTTCTGGAAATGTTGACAATATTATCATTGTTCATGATGATATACCCCCCGTCTGATTTGACATACTTTTTCACCTCATATAGGTTGATCAAAAAGCTATTGTGTACCCTGTAGAAATGGTGTTCATTCAATAAACTTTCATATTCTTTCAGGTGTTTGCTAACTAATAATTTATTGCCATTAGTCAAATAAAAATTGGTGTAGGCACCGTTGGCTTCACAGTATATTATTTCTGCAACATTAATGAACTCTACCCCTTCTGATGTGTTTAAACACAACTTATGTAATTTATGGTTCTGTTGCTGTATGTTTCCAATCAACACTTCTAATTGATTTTTATACAAGTCGTTATTTTTCTTTGCAACTGCTTTATATACTGACTCTTTGAGTTCTTCTACATCAATTGGTTTTAACAAATAGTCTAAAGAACTAAACTTAATGGCTTTAATGGCATATTGTTCAAAAGCTGTAGTAAAAATGACATCAAAATTATGCTGATTTAAACCTGATAAAACATCAAAACCAGTTCCTGTTTTTAATTCAATATCAAGAAAGATTAATTCAGGAGTTTTATCATTTATGATCGCAACGCCCTCATCTAAATCTGAGGCTTCTCCTACTATTTCAATATTGTCACAGTAAAGATTGAGCATATTTTTTAGTGCTTCTCTACTGTTATTTTCATCTTCTATTATAACTGCTCTTATCTTCATGACATCGGAAATTTTATGGTTGCTTTGGTTCCTACTGGCTCATTATTCTGATCCTGTAGATCTTCTATTGCAATAAACTCATTTTCATTAAAATCTGGAAACATCATTTTCAAACGATTGTAAACTAAATCAATCCCTCTTGATTTTTTCATACTCAAACCTACAGGCTTCTTTTGTTTAGCTGCTGTTCTTCCTATTCCATTATCTTCAATCACACAAATCAGTAAGTTTTCCTCAGATTTAAATACTATCGACACCAGCTTATCCTTTCCTTCTTTTTTTATTAATCCATGGGCAATGGCATTTTCAATAAAGGGCTGAACGATCAGTAAGGGAATTTCTACTGAAAATTTATCGACGCTATCATCAACTGTTACTTCATATTCGAAAGAATTGTCAAATCGAAGTCCTTCCAAGGTTAAATAAGCTTCTATCGATTTAATTTCATCTACTAATAACACTTTTTCATCAAAAGTGCTTTCTAAAACACTTCTCATCAATCGACTGAATTTTGTTAAGTAACTATTCGCTTTTTCATTCTCATTTTTTGCCACTAAATACTGAATCGAGTTTAATGAATTGAACATAAAATGTGGGTTCATTTGTGCTCTAAGCGCTTTTATCTTGTTGGCGTAAGCCTCACGTCTCAGTTTTGTTTTTTCCTTTTGTTCTTGCCTGAATTTATAGGTTAATCCGAAGGCGAAAATTATAATCTCAAAAACGCCACCAACTATCATGTAATTGAGTTCGAATAAAAATAAACAGGCTAAGGCTCCTGTTAAGTAAAACAGGGAGCCAAAAACGATAAAATAACTTAGCTTGTTCTTACCATAGATCAAAAGATAGCCCATTCCACATACCGCAAATACAGTCATGAATAATCTCTGAAAATCTAAGGCATAAAGATGTATCTGATAAATTTCTGTCAGATAAGCCATTCCGCATAAAACAACTATGCCAGTCAATGCAATAATGACGATTTTAATTGCTTTATTCAGTAAAGGATAATATTTTTTAGTTTCTAAATAATAGGAAACAAAAGCAACATAGCATAAGTTAATCACCACCTGAATGATTCCTGTAAACCACCTGTGAAATTTATTAAAACCTCCCCAAAGCTCATATAGCCTAAGAGATGTTCCTGATAAGTAAATCCATAAACACAATACATAGAGAGAATAGAACAGATAATCTTTTCTCCCCGATCTTATGAATACAATAA
>JABSPN010000243.1 GCA_013214425.1 Flavobacteriaceae bacterium
GATTATACCTTGTTTCGATATATATGTAATTCTGTAGGGGGTAATTGTGATGACGATAATAATTTAGATATTACGTCATTAAGCCCAGAAGAATTAGAAGAATTTACCAAAATGTACATGGGTAATTACAACTCGGTAAGGCAAAAGATTCTTACGGCTTTTCATCATGTATATGCTAGTGAGCAAAAGGCACACAATTATTGCATTGGCGACAATAATAATGCTAATATTACTCAAATGTTAGATACTTATTTAGCAGCAGATTATAATGCTGATCTTACTACACCTAAATTGTGTAGTACAAATGCTAATAGTTATAACAAAAGGAAAAAACGTTATGTAGGAGTAGATGCCTTGTATAATTCTGGTGACAGTAATGAAGCTATAGCTAACCAACTTACCGCACAAGTAGGCTACGAATATTATACTACTACAGGAGCTTGTCCAATGACTTTGCGTATGCAATTGTTTTTAGACGGTTTTTTTAAGCAGTATACCAATGCTGATTTTACAACTAATCCTTTTGGTTACCAGGGTATTTATATGGCGCCTATTATGTTTGGTGAGCTAACAGGCACAGGTGCAACCTCATCTAACGGCACTTTTACTTATACGTTTGTTAATGGTGTATTGGCTATACAAGCTAATTTAGTCACGCAACCAAATGCCATTACTTTTACCAATTATACTACTGAGTCTGACATTACAGAAGTACTAGCAGTACAAGAAACAGGTTTTGCAGACGGTCGTTATAATTTTTCAGCCTTAGTTCGTATAACAGATCCTTCAACATCTTTAGGTTATAGAGAAGAGGTATTACAAGGAAACACCTTGGTAGCTTTAGGCAATTGTTCTACTAATGGTACCTATGACGATACTTCTGGCGAACCAGCTGGAGAAGATTTAAGTGCTGGCGATACGAGCTGCGATAAAAAAGAACGTTTTACAGCAGCTTTTACAGCCTTGCTAAATGATTTAGCTGCTAACGGGAATTTGAATGCTACAGATTATGATTTAACTACTAATGATGTTTATACACAAGGTTATTTACCAGAGTTTTTCGATCTAGATAGCAACGCCATTACGGGAACTTGGACAGGGAATAGTAACGGAACGTATAGGTTAAATTTAAATGAAACCTGTATAGGGATTAACTTAGAAACCAATGGAGTAGATTTAGGTGTGCTAACAAATTCTTCTAGTTTTGATAGTTTTGAAAGTGTGAGTATAGATAATGTTACTGATTATGGTATTGATGAAATAACATTAAAGTATTATGCTATAAATAGCATAATTAATAATGTGTCTGCAACATTTAATAGTTCTTTAAATTATTCTTGTTGTAATCAATTTAGTTGTATAAATCCAATAAATGTTGGAGGTATTTGTTTGGGTTATGAGCAAGATTCATTGGATTATTTAGAGTATGCAAAACCACTATTAAACTTAATTATTTCTCAAACACCAGCACTACCATATGAAGGTGAACACATAGTTGATATTGGGCAAACATTAGAGTTTCAAAATCTGATTAATAATTATCCTTTAGAATTGGCTTGGGAGAACTATGTAACAAATCATTTAGGGTTTTATCTAGATTTTGATCCTAGTAAAGCAATAGCTAAAGTTAGAAGAACCGATAATTTTTTAGGAGATAATATAACTGATAGAATTTTCATTGATATTTATTTAGATAAAACTATACACGATTCATGGACAGACCCAGGAGCAGTTTTAATTGAGTATACGTTTGAGTACCCAGTGTTTTATGATATACAAAGCATTGTTTCAATTTCTGGAACATCGGTTGTAAACTCTTTTATATATAACTCTGAAAGTCAACCCTCATTAATATTGGATGATACATTTATACTAAAAATAGTAAAAAGGTCTTACCCCATTAATGGTACTACAAGCCTAGGTAGCTTTTGTAGTTTTAATTTGTTTCAATATTATAATGTTGAAGATTTAATTAATAGTAGAATTATTAATAATGATATAGTTATTAATAATGAATCAACTTTATGCGAACCCTGCATTCCAGACCCAGTACCTTTAGTAAGTTGTACTTCTGGGCGAGAAGACTATGTAAATTACTTAGGGACATTACCTAATAATGGTTTTGCTACTTATGAAGAAGAAGAATTCTGTAATGATAGCCTACAGTATTTAGTAGATGATTATATAACATACAACACAACTTTTGGTATTACCAATAGCAATCATTTATATTATTTAACCTTGCGCCAGTTTGGAGCCATTACGTTAAACTGGGGTAATGCTGCTATAGCTGACCAGTTAATACCCGCCTATTTTGCGTATACCCAAACCTATAATGTAAATAGTACGAGTTTTAATCCAGCTACATTAAACTTAAACGAAGACTCTTGGGCAACTTTTGTCACCAATGCAGTTACAGATTCTTTAGTCGGTCCAATTCCTATTTGTAGTGGTTTAGGCTTTCTACCACAAGGAGAGCCAGTAAACATTACTGTGTCAGACGATTGTACAGAATTCATTGCCAATGTGCAAGATGCCTATGTACTACAAGCACAAGAACAGTATTACAATACCATGGCACATAGGTTTAAGCAAGAGTATATAGAACATGTTATGGGCAATGTAGTAGAAACCCTAGACATGAGTTTTGAAGATAAGGAGTACCAGTACACTTTGTATTACTACGATCAGGCTGGTAATCTTAGACAAACCGTACCGCCAGAAGGAGTGGTGAGGGATGAGGATATTACAGATGCAGTAGCGCCAGATCATTACTTAGAAACAGCATATAAATACAATAGTTTAAACCAATTAATTTGGCAACAAACTCCAGATGGAGGAGTTACTCGTTTTGCATATGATAAGTTAGGCAGAATCATAGCCTCACAAAATGCTAAGCAAGCAATTCAAGAGCCTCCTTTTTATAATAAAACATTTAGTTATACTAAATATGACGAATTGGGTCGAATTGTAGAAGCAGGTGAGCTAAGCGTAAACTCTCAGCCAGTTCTGGGATATCCAACATATGCTATTAATGGAAATGGAGAATTAATAATATATCAATCCGACGGAACTTCAGAACCTGTAGATGCTTTTATGGCGAATAGTGCTATTGTTAAAAAAGAAGTAACACGAACCCTATACGATGTACCATTACAATTGGCTATTTTTCCAGCAGTATTCTCGTCATCATTATTCGAACCTGGAACTTATGAAGCCTATAATGCTAGAAACAGAGTAACTGGGGTATTGTATTATAAAGAAATTACATCGGCCACAAATCTGGCCAGCGATTTTGAACACGCCTTATTTTATAATTACGATATACACGGTAACGTAAAAGAATTAATAGAGCAAAACAATACTTTAGCGTTAAACGGTTTTGATGTTCATATAAGTAGCACACAATATCAATACGATTTAATTAGTGGAAATGTACATCAAGTAACCTTTCAAAAAGGGAAATTGAATCAATTTATGCATCGTTATTTTTATGATGCCGATAACAGAATAACCAGTGTAGAAACCTCTTCAGATGGAGTGCTTTGGGAACAAGATGCTGCATACGAGTATTATGAGCACGGTCCATTAGCGCGTGTAAATTTGGGGAATAAGAGTGTTCAAGGGCTAGATTATGCATACACGCTACAAGGCTGGCTTAAAGCAGTAAACTCTGAAACAGTTAAAAAGCAAGACGACTTTGGTAGAGATGGAATACAACAAAACGGTAATGGAATTCATAAAAATATCGCACAAGATGCGTTTGGATACGCCTTGTCTTATTTTAATACCGATTATACCGCTAGGCATTCTCAATTAGGAAATAATGCAAATGCATTTAAGTATAGCCAAGATACAACGATTCCACATACGATTTCGAACGATCTAAACTTATATAACGGTAACATTAAGCAAATGATTACCGGAGTTAGAGACTTAAGTACAATGCACGACAATAAAGTATACGGTACACAAAACAGGTATGTATACGATCAGTTAAACCGTATTAAGGAAATGAACGGTACCCTTGTAGATCGAACGGGAAATAATGTTACTTATACTAGCGATTTAACCAAGGCTAAATACATGTACGATAAAAATGGAAACTTAAGATCAATAAGACGTTGGGCGCCATCAAGTGATTTAAGCAGCAGTATTTATTTTGATAAACTGGGCTATAATTATAATACAGATTCAAACGGAAATAAAATTAACAACCAATTAACAGCCGTAAACGATTTACAAGGGAAAGTGTTTTTGAATGATTTAGATAGTCAGTTAGCTGTTTTATACAATAATTTTGGTATTATATTTAACCCAGATGATCCAGCCACCCACAATTATGTATATGATGAAATTGGCCAGTTAATACAAGACAAATCGGAAGGTTTAACAATAGATTGGAGAGTAGATGGCAAGGTAAAACAAGTACTTAGAAACGATGGAACATCACCACAAACAACAATTACTTTTCAGTACGATGGTCTAGGAAATAGAGTCGCTAAAACGACAAGTATTTTAGGACAAGGAGGTGGCCAAACTACATTTTATAACAGAGACGCACAAGGTAATGTTCTATCTGTTTTAGAGCGTAATGTTATAGTGCCAGGAGTAGCAAATACACCAACAACTACTACCGTTAACCAAGTAGAACACCATTTGTACGGGAGTAGTCGTTTAGGTATAGAGAAGAAAAATGTTAATTTGGCAACTCTAGTTGTCGATCCTAACTCAGGAGGAGGTTCTTCATCTAGAAGAGCATCTATAGAAACAAGAGCAGCAACTACTGCCCCACAAATAAACAGTGTTACCAATAATGCCATTCAAATTTCAGAAACAGAAACTGCTACTTGGCAAGAAGATAAGTTTTTTGGTTTTGCAAATAACGATGAGTTAACAATGAACGCTGCTATAACAGTAGATATGCCTATCGGTTCTGAAACTGAAATAGCCAGAATCAATATGCAAAAGCCAAGTAATGGCAATGGAAACAATCTTAAAAACAGCCATATAGTACTCAGTGTTAAACGCTTAGCAAACGGATATTACCAGCCTGTTCTAAGCTTAAAAAAGCAACGCTTTAACACCAATAATCTTATGTTGCAAAGTAGAGAAACCAAGGTAAATGTTTTTTCTTCTAATACCAGTGGTAGTTTTACTATTTCTTTTAATATAAAAATGCCTGAAACAAATGGTTTTAATCAAAGTAACTTTTCAGAGTTAGACGTCTTTATAGATGGTGTTCCTGCATTAGCTACACAAGAAATTAATGTGC
>JABSPN010000244.1 GCA_013214425.1 Flavobacteriaceae bacterium
GTAATGTGTTAAATTTCACATCCTCTATTTCTAACAACCTCTAAATTCTCTAGCTTTACTTTTCGCAAAAATCCTCTTTATTCTCTTTTTTAACAACACCATATTTTTTAGAATAAAATATATTCGTACTGTTTCTGCATTTGTTTTTTATATGAGTTAATGATTAGTATTGGCAACTAGGGCGTTAGAAAATGATAAACTTTCTTTACTAACCGTGTTAGTCATTGGCTTTTTTCAATGTAATAATTCGGTCAGATATACAATTCCGAAAATTAAATACAATACTGTATTGGACAGCGAATAAATCGCAGAAATTCCAATGGTTCCTTTTGTTTTGGTTGATTTTGAAAATACTAACCTTAAGGCTCGAAAAAACACCCAATAAAGCATTGCTAATGTGATAAATATTGAAACCCAAAAAAAGGCTTCTAATAAAATTAGAAGTATAAAAATCAAAATCGTCATTCCTATCCAGAGTAATATTGACATTATTAATCCGCCAATTCCATCTCCAACTTCAATATTTGGCAAGTAAGGTGCGGAACCAGAGTTAGCAATAAATTCTCCCGTTTTAAATTCGCGAAACTTTGGAAAGTTGTCTTTCAATCTAATTCCGTAATAAAGTCCGTAAGTCATAAACAGAAAAAGAGCTGTCCCGATTATAGATAAAGATAAATATAAATATAAGTTTGATATTACTGATCGGTTATAATTTTCACCTGTCAAATACACAGTCAGAATTGTAATTCCGATTACAACTAAGGAAATTATAAAAACTGATTTCCCTTTTAGATATGTTTTTCTTGCTTTCACTTATTATTTCAAATTACAGGTAAAGGTCTTTATAATGGTGCATATCTCGAAGGGTATCCACTATTTACCTTGTTGGCGGTAGTTATTTATTCTACAGTCAAATTTTGTCTTTCAACTAGAAAATCAAAAGTTAATTCCGATAAGCCTTTTCCATCTACAACTCCATTCCAAGCTCCATGTCCTGCAGGGTTACCATTCGGTAGTGTTAGGGTGGCCAGTTTGTTGTAAATACCCAAAGAATTATAGATGCTTTGCAGTTCAACTGCTTCCTCATAAGGTGTGACAAGATCCTGTGCAGTACCATGTCCCATGAACAATTCGGGATCGCTAACATCATATCTGTCGTATTGATTCAAATCATAAACTGCTTCCAACACATCTAATTTTATGTTTGAACCCCAGAAATAAACCATACTTTTCACTGTATAGGATTCGTTTAAGTTTGTTGAAGATAGTGTTGGGTCATCGCTAATAGTAATTTCGTCTCTAAAGTCTTCTTGATTTGAAATTCCCAAGGCAATTGTAGTGATAGCTCCTGCAGAAGCTCCACCAACTGTAATAAAATCTTTATTTATGTTATAAGTACTTGCGTTTGCAACTATCCAACGAAGAGCTGCTTTTGCATCCCTTTGGGCGAGATACATAGCAGTAGCCTGCTGAACTTCATCTGCACTTTGTGCTCCTTGCAAAGCATTTTCAATCCATTCATCAGGTGCCATTCCATTATAATAAGTATATAATTGTTCTGGAGTCATTCCTTGGATTACACCAAGTTCTTCTACTGTTCTATAATCTATGGATGCAAAGACCCAGCCTCTAGAAGCATAATAGTTTGCCATTTCCACAATTTCGGGCTTAGTCTTTGTTCCTCCTCGAAATCCACCTCCGTGAATAAACATATAAACAGGTCTATTGTTAGAATTATTGTCAGGATAATACAAATCTAATTTTAGGGGAATTGCAAAAGCGGAATTGCTTGTTGTATTATGACTAAGTCCATCAGCATAAGTGATATCTTCTTCTTTTAAAACCGTGTAAGAAGATTCAGCCTTTACTGCGGGTATTCCATTGAGTGGTGAAATTGGATCATCTTTACTACAAGCAGTAAATAATAATACCGAGAAAATTGTTAAGTAAGCTATTTTATTCATAACTGGTAAATTATTCAAATTCCTTTCTTGGACTGTGTTTTCTTGTAAAGGTTTAATTACCGTCAACGGTTTGTGTAAAATACTTTTTAATGTGTTTTACATATTGCTAGCTGTTGGCTTTTAACTTATCTTTTGGTCTGAACGGTCTGATAATACTTTTATCACATTCTAAAAACGGACCGTTCATTAAATCTATACAATAGGGGACAGCAGGGAAAACGGCATCCAAACACTCTCTAATAGATTTTGGTTTTCCAGGTAGATTAATAATTAAAGAATTTCCTCTAAGTCCTGCAGTTTGTCTTGAAAGTATAGCTGTTGGTACAAACTTTAAAGATTCCAACCTCATAAGTTCTCCAAAACCAGGCATCATTCTGTCACAAACAGCTTCTGTTGCTTCAGGGGTTACATCTCTTTTAGCTGGTCCTGTACCTCCAGTTGTTATAACTAAACAACACTTTTGATTATCGACCATATTTACAATAGTTTTTTCGATTAGTTCTTGTTCATCAGGCACTATTTTATAAAACTCTTTCCATTCTGAAGTTAAGTAGTCATGAAGTGTATTTATGATTGCTTTTCCACTGATGTCTTCATAAATACCTTCATTTGCTCTATCACTAACTGTTATAATTCCTATTCTGGCAATTGACATGATTATTTTTTAGATTTTTTTTTATATTCTTAACGCTAACGGACTGTGAATGGACAGTAGAGCAGATTTGAAGCATTTAACTTTTGGTTTACTATTAAGCTAAAACAAACGTTTTTACTTTTAATGTTCTTTTTGTTAAACGTCAAAACTTTGTTTTGGGGTTGCCTACTCAAAGAACAGGTCTTTTTATTTATTTCGAAATACACTATTGCCTATACCCGTCTTAAGTTAGCAAGATATTAAATTAGTTACAACGGTTACCATTTTTTATGGTAGTTTTTATCTCACGTAATCTAAATTATATTCATCAGGATATATAATTGTTAAATCATGACGATTAAGCTCGTTTTTTCAAAAAAACAAATTTGAATAGTGACTTTATAATCTAGAAATTGAGGTCTTGATAATTCAAATACTAATCTGAATCGATATTGTTAGTAGTTTTCTTTTTATTTTGAAATAGATTCTATGCCATATTCTCTAATTCTCTTGTAATCAAATCCGATTTTAGTTTTAATAAAATCTAATATTCTGGCTACTCTAGTTTTTGGTGTTATAGTAACTATTTTTATATCAAAAAAAGTTTAGGGCTCTACGATGTGTAAATTTTGTACATTTCTTAAGGGGCTTCCCAATAGGGTTTCTGCATTTCTTTTTGCTTGTTCTTTTTGTTTAGGACCTAATTCTTTTTCCAGTGCTTGGATCTGCTCGATATAGGCTTCTTGCATGAAGTCTTGCTCAAAATTTTTATTTTCATTGTACAAAAGAAACCATTGGTAACTTTTCAATAAATCCTTTTCGAGTCGATATCCATTTCTATATTTTTGAGCCAGGTCAATTCTTATATTGGTTATTTCAGTGGCTATTATTGGGTTCTTCGCTTCGCATGTTAAAAGTCCTATTTTTGTGCCCCATACGAGCATTTGCTCAGCATTCTGAGCAACCCCTAAACCATCTGCATAAAAGCCATACACAGCCCTCATACAGTCTATATTTCCCTGTTGGGCGCACAGCAATCCGAAGCGGAAGGCTTATTCTAAATCGCGGGGCACAAAATCTCCTTATCGGTAGTTTTTCTTCAAGGTTGCCAAAGCCTCTGTATGGCCTTGATCGGCTGCTTTGCCAATCCAAGCAAGACTTTTGTCGTAATTGGGTTCCATACCTGTGACACTACAACAGTCTCTGTATATCAGGCCTAAATTGTACTGTGCTTGTGCATCACCCATCTCGGCCGCCTTTTCTAACAGGGGAAAAGCGGCCTCAAATTGATGTTGGTCTAAGAGCTCATTTGCTTGTTTGCTGAGTTGTTGTGTACTCGGTCTGCAGCCTAGCATTTGAAATAGAACTAACAAAACAGTGAGCATTTTCAAGGAGTTTTTTTTCATTCCTATGAGATTTTTTATATAACCAAATATACTGTATTTACATTCTTTTACAAGCGAGCTAAAGCTGGTAACATGCCGTTCTTCTTTACAACACTCATAACAATAGCTCTGGAATAAGAATTTTTGCATTATTTGGTTTTTCTATGTAGTTTTTACAAAAAGGGGCTCGTTAAAGCCCCTTCTTAACAATGTGGCTTGTTAGATTTGTCCTAAATAGGCTATAGGCTTGAACCGCTGCACTACCTCCACCAAATCGGAAATCAAGTCCAAACAGGCGTCCAAATCGCGATAGCAAAAAGGTGCATCTATTTTGATCGATTCGTTTTTGATAATTTCCGGAATGTAAATTTCACTGTGTAAGGCCCGGTAATCGTAGTCTTTCGACAGCAATTTGGCATCCGATCTAGACATGGTTCTACCCGTTCCTTGGCATATTGAATGATATATGGTACTTACTTTTGCCGTACTCAGAATCGTCACAATATCGCCAATCATATTCGATGGGATCACCGTGAGTTCGCCTTCTTGCAATTTAGAGGTTCCCTTTCGAATAATCACCTCGTCTTCGACGATCTCAAAATGATTGTGGTTTTTGTCTATCAATACTTCTGTTTTGCCAAAATGCTTTTCTACAATATCAAGTACCACCCTTCGGTTGTTTTCGACCCATTGGCACCCATCTAAAAACTTACGATCAAAGGCTTTGGGCTGGTCTATCAAATGGTCTACCAATTTAGATTCATTTCTAGAACCGGTATGAATCAGAGAGTACAAGGACTCATCTTCATAAGAACGCAGGGCATCTAGAAAGTGATTTCCAGAACCCAGGTCCCCCAGTTTTCCTTTGTTATTTTTAAGGTCGTGATAAATGGCATCCCAGGTACTTTTGGAAAAGTCAGACCATTTGAGTTTCGATTTGGCCAATAACATCCCACAACCGCAATCGGAAATTGCAAATTTCCGCCAATCGGCTTGTTTGGTGTTTACCACAGTTCCTTTAGGAAGTGGTGATTTGCCCGGGCAGGCATCTGGAAAGAAATAATTTCTTCTGCTTTAAGTCCTTTGGGTATCCAGCTATATAATTTATGAATCGGCGCTGCCGAGTTATTTTGAATTTTCATGTTTCTACTTTTTAGTCAATACTATTCCAGTCGCCATAATAGATTAAGGCGATATAATTAATTTTATAGTAGACTGTAGATTACATGACTCAAATTTTG
>JABSPN010000245.1 GCA_013214425.1 Flavobacteriaceae bacterium
ACTGTACTTCAAACCTTCTGCTCATTGGCTAGTTAAACCTTGACTTCTTGGAATTTTTGACTCTGATTAGATTAATGCGACAGAACCTTATTTGCCCATATTAGAGGGCTATTGGCACAAATTTTAACTATTTTAAAATCACAGTCGACATGATAATTGAAAAGCCTCATTAATTGATTATTTCAAAATTATCATACTGATTCCCTTTTTTCCCTTTATGCTTCTTTTGATTAAATCTGTAGGTAAGAGATAAATTTATTTGACGAACTCTATACTGTAATTCTAAATCACGTGTAAAATCTGGCCCAAATGTGGTCACTAAACGTTTATTTGAATTGAAAACATCTCTAATATTAAAAGCTATAGATCCATTACCTTTAAAAAGATCATTACTAATTCCAATATTCATACTATAGAACCCTTTTCGTCTGTATTGACCTGTTTCAATTGGACCTCGATAATAACTTTGTATTTGGAATTTCATTGATTTAAAAAAATTGAATGTCGTATTGTATCTTCCAGATACTAACAAACCATCACCATCAAAACTCGCTCCTCTAAACGAACCTCTTTGTTTAAACCCATTTAAAACAATCTCCCCATACATATTCCACCAATTAAATGGTTTATATGAAACACCTAATTCTGTACCATAAGCAGTATAATCTCCTATATTTGCAATTGTAGAGACAAAGATGTCTTGAGTTTCACTACCAATAGTTATTTGTTGTTTTTCAACAAAAAATTCCATCTCATCAGAAGTGTTTCTATAGAATAATGTAGGGTAGAAACTAAACTTATTAGAGAGTTTAGTTGTATAACTAAGCTCTGTTGCAGCGACATAGGATGGGTTAATATCTGCATTTCCGATAAAAATATTTCGTTCATCTGTAAAGGTAGAAAAAGGCACTATCATCCAACTTCTAGGACGGTTTATACGTCTAGATGCTGAAAATTGAATTTTACTTTTTTCATTAAATGTATAATTTAAAAAGACAGATGGAAACCAATCTGTATAATTCTTACTGTTACTAAAATTATTTGTTTGAGAAGATATATCTATATCTGATATTTCTGTTCGTAAACCTACATTAACAGATAACTTTTCAAACTTCTTAGAGAGCTGACCATAAAAAGCATGAACTTTTTCATCATAATCCGTTTTATCTGTAAATTCAGGTATTATAAATGTCATGTTACCAGATTGCCTCTCTACTGAAAAATCATTTTCAATAGATGATAAATCACTACGATATCCTAATTCGAAAGTGTAATTATTCTTCATAGGCAATGTATAATCTGTTGATAAAACATATCGACTAATTTTCTCTTCATTTTTAGTATCATCTTGATTAAGAGTTTGTGAAAGAGGAAATGTTTCAATACTACTAATTACCGCATCTTCATCACCTTCCGTATATTCACCACTTGCTGTAAAACTTAACTGATGTCCTTCTTTCTTAAACTTATGATCGAATGAAATATTACCATTTATAAAATTATTGGTCTCGTCTTCGTTTTCATTTCTATTCAAACTGCTAAAAAGTGAGCCTTCATTGAAATCCTCATAAAAAGTTTTGTTCGAATTGTCGGATTGGGCTCCCCTATAAGTTAAACTTCCTGAGAGACTACTATTTTCATTAAAATTTTTAGTTCCCCCTATATTTATTAGGTAATAATATTGATTTCTAATTCTATCAGATTCTTGAGTGCTTATATCAGGAATATTGTTAGGACTTTTTAAAAAAATATCATTTACAGCTTTAGGTTCTGAATAACCAATACCTGCATTTGCATACCAAGACCCTGTCTCACCACTTTGAGCAATATTATAATTAACGCCACCTGTAAGACGATAACCTGTAAATACTTCCAGACTACTATTAAAACGTTTTTTCTGTCCTTTTTTCAAGACTACATTAATAATACCTGCTGTTCCTTGTGCAGAATATTTTGATGAAGGATTGGTAATCACTTCTACTTTTTCAATTGAACTAGCAGGAATAGTGGCAAAAAGTTCAGCAGAACTTGCAAGTCCACTAGGTTTACCATCTACCAATATCCTTACATTTTGATCCCCTCTTATACTTACATTACCATCTGATTCTACCTGAACAGATGGAAGGTTTTGCATCACATCTGTTAATGTGCCACCTTTAGCAACAATATCTTGAGAAACGTTATATGTCTTTTTATCCAAATCAACCTTATAAGTTGTTTTATTACCTTTAACTACTACTTCATCTAAAGAAACTTCCGAAGAAACTGTTATAATGCCCATATTTAAAGTTGACTTTTTATCCCTAAGGTCTAATTCAATAATCTTAGGTTCAATTCCAACTACTGAAATTTCAAGATTGTAATGATCTTTAGGGATTTCGATGATAAAATTTCCATTTTCATCACCCAAAGTTCCAAATATCTTTGAGCTATCTTTAAAACTTTTAAATACAATACTTGCAAATGGGACTTCTTGGTTTTGGTTATCTTTGATTTGCCCCTTTACTTCAACTTTTTGAGCAAATAATGTTATTGAGAATAACAATGTTAATAAGATTATTAATTTGTTCATTTTTAATTTAAAATTTTACTTCTATCCAATTTACTTTACTTCCTTCCTTAGTATAAGCTAAGGAACAATAATATTTATTCATTTTATATGATTTCAAATAGTATTTGTTGTTTTCACTTACAGAAATCATATTTTTTGTTGTGTCTATCTTATCCAAAGGTATAGTAATTCCAACCCCAATGGCTTTAGTATATGCTTCTTTTCTTGTCCAATATTTATAAAATGAATCAATACTATTAGCTTGTATTATTCGGTTAAATTCATTTTGATGGAAAATAGTATTAAAACCTTTGATATCTATACTTTTTATTTCTTCTACATCAATTCCTAATTGAATGTTGTGTTTAGAAATAGCACATAAAATTGTTTTTCCGGAGTGAGAAATGTTAAAATTTAAGGCTGAATCTTGAATAAAAGGCTTATTGTTTTCATCTCTTTTATAATATTCAAACTTTAACTCTTGATTTTTTATGATTTTATATGCCGAAAAAACTAACAATTTACCAATGAGAGTATTATATTGATCTTCCCATCTAATATATTTTTCAACTTCATTTTGTAAATCAACCGAAAGTATATTCATTAAAGAATCCCATTTTTTCTTTTCAAATGGTTTCTTATAGGAGGTTTTGAGAATAATGATATCCGAATTACAAAATAGTTGTTCATTACTTTCATCGAAATCTTCAAATAAAATGGTTTGCGATATCTTGGGCATAATCATGTATAAAAAAATGATTTCCTTTAAAAATATAAAAATTCACTTCATTAGTTGTTTCTTGACTCCAATCTAAAAAGTCTTTTTTATTCTTGCATTCTTTATCTCCATATAAGACTTCTATTGGAATATCTAGTAAATCTTTTCTTTGAAAAAAAAACTCTTCTACAGCTTTAAAATCGGCTCTAATTATTGGTTCAAAAAAATCTCTTAAAGTTGCTTCATTCTGTATTTCTTTAGGAATTCCTCCTAAATTTATTAGTTCTTTCCAAAATTGTTCACTTGGATAATTCCATATTTTTTCTTCTCTTTTTGTTTGGGGTGCCTTTCTTCCTGAAATAATAAGCTTAGATGGTTTCTTCAATCCATTTTTTTGTATTTTATGACACATTAAAAAAGCAACTAATCCTCCCATACTGTGTCCAAAAATAATATAGGGTTCTTCTTTAATAAAATTTAATGTATTTGGCCATAAATCATTTACTATACTGTCTAGAGAGTCTATTGGTTTTTCAGAAACTCTATTACCTCTACCAGCATACTCAAAAACTTCAAGACGTATTTTAGGGTTCAGATAAGATTTTAAAAAATTAAAAGAATATTTATTACCCCCAGCAAAAGGAAAAGCAAGAACCTTCATGAATCTGAAGTTAAGAATTATTAAAAATTAATTTTTGAAGTCTATATCCAAATGAAAATAAAATGGAAAAATTTAGGATGTTAAACAGTATAAAAATAATTGGTATTACAAATGTTGGCAAACCAAAATTTTCTGCAACATTATTTAAATAGAAGATATTCTTATTGGTTAAGCAATATAATATCGTAAAAAATACTAGCTGAAAAATAAGTGATTTCAAAAAAACTTTTTTATCATTTAAAAACCACCCACTAATAAAACCAATTACAATTATAGATACTAATGTATATGTATAGTTTTCAAATATGAGTTGCGGAACTAACGCTACGATAATTGGTATAATATTTTTGACGGTTTTCATTATTTAAAATATAGGGTGGTTGTTATGTTTTTTAGTTCTTTTGGGTTTTCGGCAAACTGAGTTTTCTTATAGTCCCCATTATTCCAGTCATTAATCTGATCTATATAGTTTTTTGAGTTTATTTTTCCACTCTGACCACCTGCCGTAATAGTATAACCTTTAATATTATCTTTTTTCATTTCATAAATAGATCTAAATATTGGGTGAGCTGAGGCGTTCATATTAATAGTATTCTTATTACCTCCAGCATTTTGTATTTTATGACCTAAACCTGGTAGAAAAGAGATGCTATATAGATTAATTTGACTCATTTGATTATATTCTTTATCTCTTAACTGATTTTCTACATCCAAAATAGAATCTGCACTTTTCAGAATACTTTTCATAATATCATTCTTAGACTTATACCCTTTATTATTTGATGTTTTATCATTTAAATAGTTAAGAAATGATTTCATAGAAGGTACTTGTTGAACTCCTAATTCATCATTTGCAAATTGTTTCGCTTTCTCTTCAACAGATCTTCGAAGAGTTTCATATATAAAAGCTTCTTTTGAATCTTCTCTCATGTCACCATCCCAACTAGATAGTAATTCATTTATATATATATATTTCTCATTAATAATTTGGTTTTGAAATACTTCTTTTAGATGAAAGAATGAGATATCAACCTCATCAGATTGCATTGATTTAAAGTCCTGAACATTCCAGTCATTTTTACTTTTTAATAGGCTATCTATTCGTGTAACTCGATAATCATTTTTATGCCAGTGCGCTCCAAAATATTCTTCGTTTTGAATAGGTAATTGGTTTGCAGAAAAGAGATAATTTTGTTCGGGATTGCTTGTTTCCCATTGAGTTGTTATGAATTCTTCTTTTAAAGGAATTGATGTACCATCAAGTAGTCCTACTTGAAACCCATGAGGTCTTTT
>JABSPN010000246.1 GCA_013214425.1 Flavobacteriaceae bacterium
CTTCAAAATATGTTTGTTTCTCACCCCAAACCTTCCATACAATCCTCTGATTAGTTTCTTCCAAATACTTTATTAATAAATCTTTTCTCAAATATTCAAAATTATGATTTGAATTATAACTTTCGTAAAATCGCTTTTTCTTGTAGGCAAGTTTGCCATTTACATCAAATAAATCAAAAGATTGTGGTTTTGAAAACAATTTCAATTGAAACGACAATTCTTTTGAAAGGACACTTTGATGACCTGCTTCATTGGTTTTACTATGGTATGATTCCCAATTATATCCAGCGACAGGACTTAAAACTTTAAATTCTTTTTTGATTCTTTCTTCAATTTCCATTTCTTCAGGTGATTCTATATTAATATCACCTTCATTAAATGAAATCTTAGGATAATAGCCTACTTCTCTCTTTTTAACGCTCTTTTTTCTTCTCTTTATTTCAAAGTAAATATCATGATAATTGTTATATGTAGAATCATTTAATGTATTCATCTCACCAGCATATGTATAATAATTTTCAGATAGTCGATTTGAATTTCCATAAACTGATTCTTTGTCCTTGAGAAAGTATAGGAAATCTTGATATTCTTCATTTGATATAATATAAGCTTGTATAACAACAAAACTCTTCCTATTAGAATCTTTTTCAATCTGCGAAACCATCCCTTCTATACAAACCCATTCAGTATCATCATTTTCTTCTAAATTTCTTATACAAAGATAATCTGACATTAATGGGATTTCTTTCTTCTTGTACCAGTCAATTAATGGTAAATCCCTATCTCCTAGTAAATCCATTTTAAAGAATAAAGTATTTTCTGGTAGCGATGGAAATGTAGGATCAATATCAGCTCCAGAAGGTCTAAAATCGGGGTATTTATCTTTAATTAAATCGTTATCTTCTCTATATCCATATATTTCAAAATACGCTATCCAAGAATATTTCTTTCCGTATCTTTCAACTGTAGGTTGCTCACCTCTATGATATCTATAACTATCTTCCCCTACTCTCTTTTCAATTTCTCCAAAGTCCTCAAAATTCCAACCTAGCTGATATATCCTCCAGTACAGTTGTCTTCTTACTTTTTGTTTTTCTGGTGGGTTTGAATATGAATGTCCATTTGGAACAATTCTTCCAAGAGTATAATTACTGAAATCCATCCTTAATGGGGATTCATAATGATAATCTCTTTCGCCATAATCAAATTCGCCCCACTCTCTAATTCCTCCAATCGAATATGGAGGTTGAGAAAGCAAATATTCATCTGTGGTAAATAACTTTGGACAATGTTTATATGCTATATCAATTATGCGCCTTGCATAGTCTCTTGTTAGAATGTGTGTAGTACTATATTCAGCATACCTCTTAAACAATGAATCATAAAGTTTTGTTCCAATCGTTTGTAGTAATTCTAAATTTTCTTCTGAAAGAGGTTTACATTCAAACTCAGCAATCACAATACCATAAAGACTAGCGAGCATTCTCTCTGAAACATAGGGATCATTTATTTTCAATGAATATAAAACGAGCTTAAGATAATTTTCTATGTATTTTCTTCCATAATAGTAGAGCGCTTTTGTAGAAAAATCACGCATATCCCTGTTAGTTGAAGTAAGAAACCACATCACCTTTTTTGCTGCCAAATGCATGCGTTCTGAATGACTTTCTTTACAGTTAGACGCATCTTCAAAATCCAGAATAAAATTTTTAAAGCCATAACCACGTAATCCACCATATTTTATTCTTATATATTCACTCCAAGACAAATCCCTTTCGGCCATAGGAATTTCAAATAGTAAGTCTGATAAAAGATTCATATTTAATGGGTGATTATTGTCTAATTCAGTATTTGAAAACAAATTATATAATAAAGATCTATTTGTGTTTTTTGAAAATAGTTCCGTAATAAATTTTATCCCATCTTCTTTAATCTTAATAACGACATTTGTTCTAACTTCAAAAAGAGCTTTTGCGATATTACTTAATAGCTTTTTGTTAAGTGAAGGTTTATAAAATGCTAATCCATATTTTTTAATAGCTAACACGCTGAAACATCTCAATATGTCACTGTAGAGTGGATGAAAGGTATTTCTCTCTAATAGTTCATTAGAGAATTTTGAGCCTAATATAAAGTTATTGAATTCATCTATATTACTAATCTTATTTAATACAGATTTAGAAATAAAATAACCACTCAAAAGTTCATATGTAAATGTTACGACTTCAGATTCCCCAAAATCTCTAAAAATTAATAAATCTTCATTTTCTAAAATAATCAGTTCTTCTTCAGAAAGAATTGAAGGAACTACCTCAGTTAAGTCAATATCCCTTTTTCCGTGATCCCATAATTTATTTGAAATTGCATTTAGTTTTTCCAACAAGAACTTCTTATTAAACCTTGGTTCTCTTTCAAGTTTAGTTAATACATTACAATTAACCTTGTTTATATATTGGTCAAAAACATCAAATAAATCTTCATTTTGGAATGAAACTTTTTGTCCTTGTTTAGCTTCACAAAATATTTTTAAATAAAGGGGCTCTTTAAAAGAATTTAAGGCATTAGATCTATTTTCTAGGGTAATTTCGTAATAGTCGAAATATCTGTCTATAGCTTCATCTAAATTAAAGTGTTCAAAACCATCTACTCGTGCCTTCTTATTCCAATTTTGTTGACTATATTTAAAATAATTTTCTGGAAAAATTACTTTTTCATAAGAACTTCTATAGGTGGTAATGAATAGAATATTAGGGTAATTTTGATTAATCTCATTAATGAAAATTTCTAAATCATTTGACCATATTTTTTTCCAATGATATGCCTCGTTAAGGCCATCAATAAGAAGAATAGCTTTCGTGTTGTATGTACGGCCAGCAACATTAAGTGCTCCAAGAAAATCACTTACATTCCAATTAACAGGAATATCCAACAGAGTTCTTAATTGTTCACGAAAAGGTAAATCATTTTTAAAATCTTTACCAAATAAAAATAATGCAGGTTTGTTTTTATTGATCTGATATTCAATAGTATTAACTGCTAAGTGGGTCTTTCCTTTCGAGGCTTTGCCTGTAATATGAAGTTCATTGAGACTTCTAAACTCAAAGTAATAAAAAATGTATTTATAAGAATCAACATAGTTTCGAAGAGTGAAATAGGGTCCAAGAATAGTTTCTCTACATTCCTTAATCTTTTTCTTTAAATCATCATTTTCTTCGGTCTCCTCAGTATCCCAATGAATATTTGGTATCTTATCAAGAAGCTTAAAATCAGAATATTTTTCATAGACTTTATCTAATTCTTTTGAATAAGATTTCATCTTTTCTATCAACAAGTCAAGTTCTGTAAATTCCTCTTTTTCTATGTATTCGATTGATTTAGATATGAATTGATTACCTCTATTAATGATTTCTGGAATATCCGCTGATAAAACATATGTTTTCACACTTTCATAATCATTAATAAAACCATTCACGTTTTCATTATTTTGAATAGCTTTTATTCTAACAGAAAATTCATTAGCAAACTCTTCTATATCTAATTCAGCAGCATGTTCTTCAATTTGTTTTATTAGTCGTTCATCACACATAACCTGTGCTATAGACATATCGGCTTGACCCTCTATATGTAAGCCATTAAGATATTTAGCCTTTATTACACTAGATGTTAAAATGAGTTCGAATTTCTTCTTAAACCAATCGATACCTAGTACTTTATCTGTAAAAAAATATCTATGTATATCTTGATATGTCCTGAGAAAATTTAATATTTCACTTTCACCCCAGTGATCCAACGAAACAGAATGGTCATCAGGTAATATTTGTTCACTATTTCTAGTAGTTTTTTCTAATTTATTGTAAAACCAATCCCTTTCATTCGGGGTAAGTGAAAGTTTAGAACATAATGTCCATTTTTTTAGATTAACTCCATGAACGCGATATGCTTTTTGAAGAGATTTTTTAATTTGTTCTTTTGCTCCACCTTCATCAAATCTTCCAAAAAATTTGCACTGCCACCCCCATATATCGCCATTTTGGAATTCTATGTAGAATTCAATTCCATCACCACCACCACTATCATCAATCGATGACAGAATTCCTTCACTCTTATATTCTTCATGAGTAATTTGATAACATAACTCTTCAAAACTCTTTTTCTGATCGCTCCTATATGGTTTAAGATTCTCCCAATTAATTAAACTACTCATATTCTTATATTATCACATAAAAATATTGTAATTATTTTAGCTAATCAAATTACTTTAAGGTGTATATTATGAGTTAGTAATGTCATTCTCCATTCCATACACATTCCCCTACTTTCCTATCGTCATTTCGGGTAAAGCCTATTCCATTACATTCTCAAATAAACTTTTGAGTTAAAAAAATGAAGAAAAAATGCGTTTATTGACGCTTATTCCCAAAGCAAAGTAACATAACGCAGTACATTATAGTGCAAATGTTTAATATGAGTAAAACGGCGAATAGAACTTTTTCTGTTCTATTTTACATAGATGCAGATATAGCGCCTTTAGGTCTATATCGTCAGCATTTATGTAACAGCCGTTTTACGACCTGAGTTTCTTTAATATTCGTAAGCTATAATGTAATATTATGTAAAATATCCCAGAGTGATTATTCTTTCATTACAGTATTTTTTACCCGGGTCATTATACATTCGTGTTTTTGTATATCGTATAATTTTAATATTCTATATGTTGGTTCAAGATTTTTGATATACGCGATTCTCAAGAAACTTCAGAACTATAAATTTGTAACTATAATTTGCCGTTATATAAAATAGCAGCTACCAAGCACTCGATTGTTTAATAAAATCAAATTGCTCGGGTAATTTATTTTACACACCAATTTTACTCATGTGAATCTTATTTAGTAGGAATTCGCGAATGCATTGCCTTTTCCAACGCTTGGCCCTACCAAAAAAAGCAAACGCTTTTCGTTAATTAAAATAATTCTCGAATTCAATATAATTCCCGGTTAAAAAGTTTTTACGGGCTTCTAGTTGTATTGCCGCAACAGTATTAAAATACACTTGGTATACTTTCGTTTCTATTGAAACTTTTCTTTCTTATAGTTCTGGATATTATGTAAAATAGAAATTTAGTATTAATTGGTAGATTCCTTTCTTTTACTCTGATGTAAAAGAAACAAAAGATCAAGACTGCATAAAACCTTGGAAACAATTACGCTTCGT
>JABSPN010000247.1 GCA_013214425.1 Flavobacteriaceae bacterium
ATGTATCGCAATTAGATCATGGATTAAAAGCCTTGCAAAACACTTTATCGCACTTAAGTCAGTTGGCTTTGGGAGGAACTGCAGTTGGAACTGGATTAAATACGCCTAATGGTTATGATGTTTTAGTTGCAAAGTATATAGCAGAATTTACTGGTTTACCATTTGTCACTGCTGAAAATAAATTTGAAGCATTAGCCGCTCATGATGCTATTGTTGAGACTCATGGAGCTTTAAAACAAATCGCTGTTTCTTTAAATAAAATTGCCAACGATATTAGAATGATGGCTTCTGGTCCTCGTTCAGGGATTGGAGAAATCATTATTCCAGCTAATGAGCCCGGAAGTTCTATTATGCCTGGAAAAGTAAATCCAACACAATGTGAGGCCATGACTATGGTTTGTGCTCAGGTAATGGGTAATGATGTAGCAGTTACTGTTGGTGGAACTCAAGGCCATTATGAATTAAATGTTTTCAAACCGATGATGGCTGCTAATTTATTACAGTCAGCTCAATTGATTGGAGATGCTTGTGTTTCTTTTGATGAAAACTGTGCTGTTGGTATTGAGCCAAATCATAAAGTAATCAAGGAATTATTAAACAATTCTTTAATGCTTGTTACTGCCTTAAATACCAAAATCGGTTATTACAAAGCAGCTGAAATTGCCAACACTGCTCATGAAAACGGTACTACTTTAAAAGAAGAAGCGATTCGTTTAGGCTATGTAACTGATGAAGAATATGACCAATGGGTTGTTCCTGAAGATATGACAGGAAGTTTAAAATAACCATTTAAATACATTACATATTAAGCGATTCTTAATGAATCGCTTTTTTTGATATCTGTAACAAAAAAACAGATTGTTATTTTTAACTAGCATTAGTTTTATTCACAACTTATTGTTGCTGTGTCCATTAAAGAATTAGTAACTTAGAGATTATTAACCTTAAATCGACCACCTATGAACAAAACTACTCTTGTATTTTTATTGGCAATTTCTATGTTTTTTAGTCTTCAGGCTCAAGACAAAAGCAGGATTATTGCTGAAAATTGGTTACAAAACCAATCTGAGGAAATGAAATCTTCCTCTACAATCGACCTCCAATTGTATTTCCGACACAAAGGACCATCAGGAGAAACCTTACGCTATAAACAATTCATGAATGGCGTTCCAGTATTCAAATCGGATATTGCAATTCATGTTTCGCCAAACAATCAAGTAACTTATTTCAGCTCAACATTAAAAACTGACATCAAAGCCATTAACACGAATGCACGTATGAGAAGTGCAGAAGTGATTGATCTTGCTAAATCTCATATCAAAGCTTCAGGAGAAATTTCTTATCAAAATGAAGAACTTGTTATACTTCAGGAAAACGGACAAACTATTTTAGCACATCATATCACTCTGGAACCTAAAGGTGAACCTGTGGGGAGCTGGGAAGTGCTTATTGATGCTGTTTCAGGAGAAATTCTGAGTGCAGAAGACAAAGCGGTATACCATAATCACAAGGAAAAAGACAAACATAAAAACCAAGATCGAAAAGAAGCTACTGCTCCAACAGCAGTGATGGCAACAGGATCGGGATATGTGTTTGACCCAGATCCATTATCTGCAGCTGGTGTTGCTTATGGCGGACAATACGTAGATGGAAACGATGCAACAAACGCAAGTTTAGATGCTGCCAGAAGTAATGTAACCTTATTAGATATCACTTTCTCTGGAGGAAACTACTCCTTAGTAGGACCTTATGCTGAAGTTCAGGATTTTGAAAATCCAAACAGAGGACTATTTATTCAAGCAACAAATACCTTTAATTTTAATCGTCAACAAAATGGTTTTGAAGCAGTAAATGTTTACTATCATGTAGATCACAGTATGCGCTACATCAATGAAACTTTAGGAATTACATTAACACCTTTAGTGTACAGCACTGGTGTACGCTATGATCCTCATGGATTAAATGGAGCTGATAACTCTTATTATCTTGGTGGATCAAATCGTATTGCCTTTGGTGAAGGATGTGTCGATGATGCTGAGGATGCCGATGTTGTAATTCATGAATTAGGTCATGGTATTCATGACTGGATTACTGGTGGAAACCTATCGCAAGTTAATGGATTAAGTGAAGGTTGTGGAGATTACTGGGCACAATCTTATAGTAGAAGTCTTGGACAATGGGGAACTGGTGACGCACAATACAATTATATGTTTGATTGGGACGGACATAATGTATGTTGGGGAGGAAGAACAACTGGATATGCTGCTACCTACCCTGGTGGACTTGTAGGACAGGTACATACCGACGGACAAATCTGGGCTAGCGTCTTAATGGAAATCTATGATATTATTGGAAGAACTAAAACTGATGCTGCTTTTCTTGAAGGTTTAGCCATGACTGGTGGTTCTACAAATCAGGATCAAGCGGCTACAGCTGTTAGACAAGCAGCCGTAGATATGGTTATAGCGAACAGATACGGGTTCACTTGTGCTGATGTTGATGTGATTGAAGATCGATTTACAGCAAGAGGTTATTCGCTCTCTGTTATTGATTGCGAAGCTTTAAGTCTTGATGATTTTGATTTAAACAACGTAAGTATTTATCCAAATCCTACCAACAGTTCTGTGTATATTTCTGGTTTAACTGAAGACCATATGGTTGGAGTATACACCATCTTAGGACAAGAAATTATTACTCAGGAAGTGGGAATAAACAATAACACTATTGACGTATCGACTCTAAGTAATGGAGTTTATTTTATCAAGTTTAAGAACTTAGATGCTAGCCATAAAATAGTGAAACAGTAATACACCAAATGAATCAATCTAAAGGCGGTATTCTGAATTGATACCGCTTTTTTTTATTCCTTTCTCCTGAATGAATATCTTTACCAAAATTTACATTGAATGGGAATCTTAATCATCAACATTAAAACATTATTACAGGTAGAAGATCAACCTAAGAAATGGGTTTCAGGAAAAGACATGAATACCCTGCCCAATATTGAAAATGCGTTTCTTTTACTTGAAGATGAGCTCATCACTGATTTTGGTTCTATGAATAGTGCTCCTGAACATCATACTCATGAAGTAATTGATGCTACTGGTAAAATAGTACTACCTACCTGGTGTGATTCGCATACGCATGTTGTTTATGCAGGAAATAGAGAACAAGAGTTTGTTGATCGTATTAACGGTCTTTCATATGAAGAGATTGCCATTCGAGGCGGAGGAATTCTAAACTCTGCAAAACGACTTCAGGAAGCTTCTGAAGAGACTTTATACGAGCAATCGGCTGCACGTTTGGAAGAGGTGATGAAATTGGGCACAGGAGCTATTGAAATTAAATCTGGATACGGATTAACTACAGAGGCTGAACTTAAAATCCTTCGGGTTGCCAAACGATTAAATCAAAACTATCCTGTTACTATAAAAACTACTTTTCTGGGTGCTCATGCCCTTCCACTAGATTATAAAGACAATAAAGCTGGGTACATGGATTTAGTAATTAATGACATGCTTCCTAAAGTTGCATCGGAAGAGTTGGCTGAATACGTTGACATCTTTTGTGAAAAAGGTTATTTCGATTTAGAGGATACCAAACAATTACTTGAAGCGGCAAAAGAATACAACTTAATTCCAAAAATTCATGTTAACCAATTTAATGCCTTTGGCGGCGTTGGGTTAGGTGTTAAGTATAATGCCTTATCTGTGGATCATCTGGAAGAATTAAACGAGGAAGATATTGAAGCCTTAAAAGGTAGTAACACTATGGCTGTTGCTTTACCTTCGTGTTCCTATTTTTTAAGTATTCCCTATACTCCTGCCAGAAGAATTATCGATGCTGGATTGCCTATTGCTATAGCAACCGATTTTAATCCAGGTTCTACTCCTTCAGGAAATATGAATTTTGTGGTAAGTACTGCTTGTATTAAAATGAAAATGACTCCGGAAGAGGCCATTAATGCGGCTACTATTAATGGGGCTTATGCTATGGGACTTTCTGAAACTCATGGAAGTATTTGTAAAGGCAAGAAAGCCAATATTATGATTACGAAAGAAGTTCCTTCTTATAATTATCTTCCTTATTCATTTGGAGAGAATTGTATTGAGCAGGTATATATTGAAGGGAAATCAATTAGTTGATATTCAAATACTTAGTTAGTTTCCTATAAAAATGTGATTCTTGCAATTGTTCAAAGGGTGACCGTGAGTGATTTATATATATTTTCGATCTATGCAGATTAACTATTTTATAATCCAAAAAAATAAAATAAGATTCCCAAAACTTAGTCTTTCTCACAAATTTGTTTTTTAACTTAAAAGTTGCCTTAGTTAAATTTTCTACGGAATATTTTTCTGAGAGTAGTCTTACTAATCTTTTTGATACTTCATCATCATTTAAATTACACTTAAATCCCCAAGTTAACGCATTGTTAATATCTCCTACCTCGTAATAACCTAAAAAACGTAATCTGATTAATTTCTTATCATAATAAGCTATTTCATTACCACAACCCATTTTATACTCAAAAATATCTGGGTTTGAATCAAAGAAATTGACTACCGAGTTTGCTCTTCCTTGTTCCAGATATTCTTCTAATAATACTAGAGCTGCCTCGTGTTTCGAATTCTCAGCTAAAACACCCTTTTTTAGAATTTTATAGTAATACTCCATCATTGGAATATCATCTAAGTAGCTATACAACTCAACTAAATTGCTACAAGTCTCATAAAACCTAAACTTAGATTTTTTCTCGTATTGTTTGGCTAAAGCCTCTTGTTCTTTGATTCTTTTCTTTATTTCTTCTGGCTTATTCTTAAGATCAACCTTATCTTCTTTTGAAAATTCATGATAGACTGCTGTGACTTCATTACCATCTTTGTCTTCAGCTTTGATTAATCGTGTATTATCTATTTTCTGAGAAAACCCTGTTGCATATATCGCTAATAAAAAAATTAATGAAAATTTGTTGTTAGTAGTCATAAAAATAAACCTTTACATTATATAACGCAAAGGCTTTTTTTATAGTATGTAAAGCTATTTAATTCAAAGAGAAAGTTGAACTTGAAATCGTTTCTTCATCTTCAAATAAGTTTATGACATAGGTTCCTTTTTCAAACTTATCTCCTGAAATGTACTCACAGATATCTAAAGTTTTGTTTTGGTAATAAAACTTAGTCTTAGC